>JAZRCC010000147.1:0-3238 GCA_045635405.1 Alistipes sp. | reverse complement strand
CATCACACTACCCTCGCGACGAATTGCTGCAAGCTCTTTCAGAATAACGTGCGATAGAATCAGCGTTGCAGGCATCAACTCGCGGGTCTCACGCACCGCATAGCCAAACATAATACCCTGATCGCCGGCACCCTGCTCCTCCTCGGTAGCACGGACAACGCCCTGATTGATATCTGCCGACTGCTCGTGAATTGCCGACAAAATGCCGCAAGATGCAGCGTCGAACTGCAACTCACTACGGTTGTAACCGATACGCTCGATTACACGACGCACGGTCTGCTGAATATCGACATAGGCTTCGGATTGAACTTCGCCTGCTACCACTACCAAGCCGGTGGTGCAGAGCGTTTCGCAAGCGACCTTTGAAGCGGGGTCGCGACGCAAAAATTCGTCAAGAATAGCGTCCGAAATCTGATCGGAAACCTTGTCTGGGTGTCCCTCCGACACCGACTCCGATGTAAACAAAAATCCCATAAGTTTTACCTTTTTAGTCAAATAAAAAATAATAAAATTACGGGAGAAATGGCTGTTGTATAAAAGAATTGCTGTTTTAGCGATTTTTTATTGTGGTTGCAATCAGTCCAAATCTCTCCACAAGTGCGGTGCAAAGATATAAACTTTTTTGCAGAATACAAAAATCGGGCGAGTATTCCCGCCCGAAACCATAACAACACTATCGCCTCTATCGTAGTTCGACAATCAACACGCCGTCGGTTGTATCTCCGAGATAAGCATATTCAGTTCTGTTCACCTCATCCTTAAACATTGTCATAGACTTCACGGATTGAACAGAAATATCTTTCAGGCACTTTACCGTGCTTACTTTGCCATCTTCATTCTTAACTACAATCAATGGTTGCGAGGTGGTTTGTTTACCACCCGCTCCCATTATCGAAACCACCTTACCATTCAACTCCTCACGTACGGTTATTTCGCCCCCGTTTTGGCTCTTATTTATTGTGATTGTCGATTTCTCGATCTGCTTTGGTACCGACTCGTCCGCATAGGTCTTAACGACGATGCCATTAACAGCTTCACCCCACTTCGAAGGATCGCTCTTACCCTCGATAACAAAGTCGAATGACAAGACCACCGCCGTCTCCTTTGATTGTTCAGAGGAGACTTCGCTCTTAATATCACTCCATTTTTTCGCTTTTATAACACGCTCGACTTCGTCTGTCAAGATTTTACTTGGCGACTTTATTACACGTTGCAATGTAGCCGAGCCGTCAACAAGATTGACAATACAACAGACTACCACTCTGCCATCTATACCTGCCGCTTTTGCCTCCGACGGGTAACGAATATGCGATTTGTAATAGTTACTGAATCGTTGCAGTAAATCGGTTGTCTTAACCTCCGACAAAGGCAATTGCGCGAGATTGTCAGATTGTTCATTTGATTGCATTGATTTAACCGATTTCATCGCACTCATCATTGATACACCCTCGGCTCGAACTGCCCCAAAAGCCAAAATCATAGCTGCCATAACGGGGAGAGCAACGCTCAATCGCAGCCAAGAAAATCTTCCCTTTTTGAAATTTGTCATCATAAGAAAACGTTTTTTTGAAGTTTGACTTTTCAACCCGCTGGTTACCTCCGGATAATAACCATAGAGCTGTTGGAAAACAAGCAGTCTATAAACCTCAATATCGTAACCCTTATCAATGACATCTTTATCAGCCTCCCACTCCTGCACCTCGATAATCGAGTTAGCAGCAAGCCACACAAAAGGATTAAACCAAAATAGACAACGTACAACCTCTATTATCAGGCGTTCTACCGTGTGATGGTGTCGAATATGGCTAAACTCGTGCAGGATTACCAATTCACGTTCTGCTTCACTAAATTTATTACCGATGTATATTGTACTCAAAAAAGAGAACGGCTCACGTATATTACTATTTTCAGCAAGCGTATATGCCTCATAAGATGTTAATTTTGAACATCTCTTTATATTGACAACCTCTCGCAACCGAATGACAAAACGCAAAATATTAAGCAAAACGACAATGAAATACAATCCCGCAACCAATCTCTTGCATAGTGCAGTCCAATCAACGCCCTGCATCTGTTCGACAGCCGTCTCCCCAATAACATTATCCGCCCCCAATGGGAGTACATAGCATAACGATTCTGCCGGATATAGAGGCAGTTCCAACATCGGTATTACAATGGATAATAACGTCGTAACAAGTATATATATGCGTGCCAAACGATGTGCGACACGTCCTTCGATTAACAAACGATACAACACATAGAACAGGGCACTGCAACAGATGAACTCCAATAGATATTTTACCATATATCCTGACCTATATTACTCCTTATTTTGCAAAATGTGTATGATATCGTCACTCTCCTCAATTGTTAGTGATTTATTGGATGAGAGGAACGACACCATTCTCGATGCCGAGCCTCCAAAAAAGTTAGCCAGCACCGACTTCATATATATTGACGTATAAGCCTCACGTTCAATCAGTGGATAGTATTCGTGGCTCTTTCCGTATGCCCGATGTGCGACAAACCCCTTCTTTTCGAGAATTCGCACGATGGTCGATACCGTATTGTAAGCAGGTTTGGGCTGTGGCAATTTCATCAAAATATCATTTACAAAACCACGCCCCAACTGCCATAAAATCTGCATTATCTCCAACTCGGCACGAGTTAATTCCTGTACTTTTGTAGAGTTCTCCATCTTTAAGTAAAATTTGAAATAGCAACGACCGTTGTGCAACCTAAAAGGGTTACGGCTATTGACAATCTATCTCCTACTTGTTTTTCCCACTGCAAATATATAACTAAATTTTTAGTTATGCAACTATTTTTTTAGTTTTGTTTTACGGTTTGGAGGTTTAATATCTTTGATATTAACTTTTGGTAAAGTAATATATAATTACCAAACTTTTTTATCTTTTGTAGGGATGTTTATTTGACGAGTGGTTGGTAGCCGAGGAGTGTAGCGGTTTTTGAGGATAAGCCGTTGGCTTGCGGATGGTGGGGTGTTTTTGGAAGCAGGCAAAAAAGTAACATTCGCTGCACCGAATGGCAGATTTGCCGCAAAGGTTCAACGGCAGTCGTCGATAAGGGTTATTAAGGACTATTAAGGGCTATTAAGAGTTCTCCGCCGCCGACCTTAAAAGACCTTATCCTCGGCGGCTCGCTCTCACAGACCCCCTCCGCTTCGCTCGGCCCCCTAACTTCGGGGGGGGGGGGGGGGGGGGGGGGGGAAAATTTT
>JAZRCC010000146.1:0-1642 GCA_045635405.1 Alistipes sp. | reverse complement strand
TATCATCGACGAGGTACATATGCTCTCGACGGCAGCGTTCAACGCCTTCCTGAAAACATTGGAGGAGCCGCCACAGCACGCAATATTTATCCTTGCAACGACCGAAAAGCACAAGATTATACCGACAATCTTGTCGCGTTGTCAGATTTACGACTTCAACCGTATTCGCGTAGATGATGCGGTGCAGTATCTCAAACATATCGCCACATCGGAGGGCGTTACGGCGGATGACGAGTCGCTGAACCTCATTGCCCAAAAGGCGGATGGTGCGATGCGTGATGCACTGTCGATGTTCGATAAGGCGGTGTCGTTCTGCGGCACTACGCTGACATATCAACAGACGGCACAGACGCTGAACGTACTCGATTACGACACCTACTTCACCATCACCGAGCAGCTTAACGAGGGTCGCTATATCGACGCTCTGCTGCTGTTCGATGCAATCTTGGCAAAGGGTTTTTCGGGTCAGACCTTTATGGCGGGCCTCAACCAGCACCTTCGCGATTTGTTGATGGCACAAGGCCCTGCGGTTGGGCTTATCGACTGCACGGGAACTCTTGTCGAGCGATATAAGGCACAAGCGGCACAATGCACAGCACAATTCTTGTTTGGTGCAATCGCAATGCTGACCGATGCCGAGAATCGCCTTCGCAACGCATCGAATCAGCGACTGTTGGTGGAGCTTACGCTGATGAAGATTGCCGCTTCGGGTCAAAAAAAAAATTGTGATTTGACCCTGCTCCCTGCCGAGCAACATCCGCTGCCACCGCTCGAATCGGCACCGAAAACCGCTCCGCAGGCTGCTCAAACCGTACAATCTGTGCAGCCGCACGTTCAGCAACCAAATATTCCAACGGCAGCACAACCTATGCAGCCGACCCCACAGCCCGTACAGCCGCAACCGAGCTTACAGCCACAGCCGAGTGTACAGCCTGTGCAGCAACCGACTCCACAACCACAACCGGCCGTTCAGCCAACCCCACGACCAACCACGCAGAGCCTTCGCAAGGAGGGTACGTTGTTGGGCCGTACGACAGGCTCGGTATTGGCGGGTGGCTCGTTGAGCGAGTTGATGTCGCGCAGCAAGGCTCGTCCGGCGGCCGATGGTCAAGCAACTGTGCAGTATATCGACCCGCAGAGTTGCCAGAAGATGGAGGCAAAGCGTGCCGAGATTATCGATGCGTTGAAGCGTAGTCACCCTCGATTCTCGATGATTTTCGACTCGGCAACATTTACGGAGAATGCGATTTGTATCGTCGCCCCAACGCAGACCGTTGTCGAGGATTTACGTTCGTTGCAGAGTGAAATTACCGACCTCGTGGCGAAGGTGGGCCGCATCGAGGGCGTTGTGGCGATGCGTGTGGAGTTGCGAGAGGTCGAGGTGAAACTCCGCCCCGTGAAGTTGGAGGAGCGATTGGCCCATATCGAGGCACAAACCCCACTCTTCGCTACGCTCTGTCAGAAGTTGGAGTTGGAGGTCGATTAACCAAAACGAAGTTTTTTTCGGAGGTCGGGTAGCGATTTAGAGATTAGGGCAAGCAGATTTTGCGAGAATTTTTGTGAAATTTGAGAGATATAATAACTGAAAATATAGAACAATGAGAAAGAATTTTGTAGAGGAGTTGCAGTGGCGTGGTATGAT
>JAZRCC010000145.1:0-8286 GCA_045635405.1 Alistipes sp. | reverse complement strand
AAGATATCGCCAAACTGCGAGAAGATATCCTCCATCGAGTATCCTCCGAATCCGCCTCCGAAGCCGCCGCCTGCTGCACCGCCATGCATACCTGCGTGGCCAAATTGGTCGTAGCGGGCTCTCTTGTCGGGGTTGGACAGTACGTCGTAGGCCTCGGCAGCCTCTTTGAAACGCTCCTCTGCCTCTTTGTCGCCGGGGTTTTTATCGGGGTGATATTTGATGGCAGCCTTGCGGTATGCCTTCTTTATCTCGTCGGCATTGGCACTCTTCTCGACGCCCAATACCTCGTAATAATCTCTCTTCTCTGCCATAATACTACTCTCCAACTACAACTTTTGCAAAACGTAAAACCTTCTCGCCAAGCATATAACCACGCTCGACAACATCGATTACTTTGCCGTGCTTCTCCTCGCCTGCTGCAAAACGAGCAACAGCCTCGTGAAGGTTTTCGTCAAAATCTTTGTCGATAGCCTCAATCTCGACAACACCCTTTTGGCGAAGCGTGTCGATGAACTTCTGTACGACAAGACGCTCACCCTCGCGAAGTGCTGCAATATCGTCGCTCTTTTCGGAGGCTGCGATTGCACGTTGCATATCGTCCAATATAGGGAGTATCGCCTTCAAAACATCGCTGCCACCGCTCTGAATAAGATCCATCTTCTCGCGGAGAGTGCGTTTGCGGAAGTTGTCGAACTCGGCTTGCAGACGAATATATTTGTCACGCCAATCAATCTGCACCTCGCTCGTTGCGGCAGATTCTGCTTCGTCTGCCACTGTGTCACCTTGTACTGCGGCAGCATCTGCCACATTGTCAGTGGCTTCTGACTGCGGTGTGGTGTCGGCCTCGTTGGCAGCGGTTTTTGGTGTGTCGTTAATCTCTTGATTGTTAGTGTTTTCCTTTTTCATATATAATATTTTTACATTCTTCGTATCTATATTGAACAAAAGCCGTACCGAAAGCCACCCTCCTCGGCTTCGTTAGAATAGGTTGTCGTACATCGTTTGACTCTTGTCGTATTTCAAATCGGCAAGCGACGACGCCTTGACACCGATATTGAAACTCCAACTCTTGTGTGTGCCGAACGGAATCCACACAAACGACATCTGCCAACAGTGCAAATCTCGTGTGATGCTGATAGAGGTGGTTGTCAACTTCTGATTTTGAATATCGAAACCACTCGTTATGGCGATACCGGTCTTTGGCGTCAGGTTCACGCTGGCATTCAAACCGAGCGTCTGTGTGACATTCTGTTTGTAACCCGTTGTGCCGTTATCGACGTAGGATATGCCGTAACTTATGACGTAGTTGAAACCTATATTCCACGGTATCGAGAAGTCGTAGTATGTCTGTGCCATATACCGCCGTCGCAGCGTAGGATCCATAAGTCCATAGGGGTCGGAGAATGGATTGAAGTATTCGGGCGGAATGGTGTTGATATCGTTTATTGCAGCGGTCGATTTATTCTCGCGCGACTTAAAGGTATAGCCGAAGCTCCAACCCGTGCTGACAATACGACCCGGCAAACCTCGTGCGAGCATCAGCTTGTTGATACGCTTACCCTGCGGAGTGACCTCGTATGGGTCGAGTGTCGCTTGCAGGTTGATACCGAAGTTGCCGTAAATAGTTGTTCTGAAACCGAGCGATATGTTCGACAAACCCATCGAGTCGGCAAGGAAGTTATAAGAGCCGCTAATCGAGAAGTCCTCTATAAGTTTGAGTTTGCGTACGCCCGATGTGTCACGTTTGCTCAACACCTTCATTTCGAGGGTCTGTTTCAGTGAGAAGTTCAACGATGCGGCAGCACTGCGGCCTGGCACTCCGTAGGCGTTGTCGGCGTATGGCGAGTAGATTGTGTGACCACCGAGCGAGTCCGACTGCACAACCTGATAGAAGCCATACTTCTGGTCGCCAAAATCGGGAGCATACGATATGCCGATTTGTGGAGTCAGTGTGTGACGAATAGCCTGAATTTTACTCTCCTTATTCTTGAACTGCCACATTCCGTAGATTGTGGTGTTTGCCGATACTTGTGCACTGTAATTGTAGATGCGGTAGAATCCGTACTCTGGTTCGAGCTTATCGACCTGATTTGTCTCGGGGTTCCACTGCTGCATTTGACGCTTGAAGTACCAACGCTCGGTGTAGTTGAACGATGGGGTGATGTTGATATATTTGAACAGGTTGAACGATGCCGAGATAGGCAGCGAGTGCTCGATACCGTTCTTCATATCTTTGAGCGTCTGTTTCGTGAAGAGGGTACTTTCGCTGGCTGTTACCGAGTTGGTCAATTTTCCCGTATAGGTGAGGGATATCTTCTCGTACCAACGCTCTTTGCCGACAACCTCTTTGCGTTTGAACGGATAGACACGTGCGACGTTGAATACGATGTTAGGGAATGTCATCGATATTGCACGGGTCTGCGAGTTCTGCGATATTGCCATATTCATCGAGAGCGAGAATGGCGTACCGGCCCAGCTCTTTGAGTACGAAATCGAGGAGTTGGTCTGCGTCGAGAGGATGTCGTTCAACGATGTTGCCGAGTATTTGCTGTAACCACTCGTCGAGATATTTACCGATGCGGCAAATGTCGAGCCAGGGTTGGCTTTCGGGTCTTGCGAGTGGGTCCATACAAACTTGAAGTTGTTTTGCGAGATGTAGTCAGGCTCCCCCTTGTCACCCGTCTTGATTGCCGAGAAGTCGAAGTTGATATTTCCGGAGAACTTGTATCGCTTCGTATAGCGTGATGAAGCGGCAATCTCCCACGAGCCGAGCGTGTAGAAACCACCCGTTACGGCAAGGTCGATGTGCTGATTGAGGATAAAGTAGTAACCCAAACCACGAAGGAAGAAACCTCTTGCACCATCCTCACCGAACGTCGGCATCAAAAGTCCCGATTTCGGACCCATATTCATCGGGAAGAAACCTTCGGGAATACCGAGGAAGTAGATAGGTACATCCTCCATCACCAGATATGCAGGGCCAGTGATTACCTTCTTGCCCGGAATCACCTTTGCCTTTGTCATCGCAAGATAGAAGTGCGGACAGTCGGTCTGCTCGCAAGTGGTGTACTTACCGCCCTTCATATTGATGGTGTTGTCTTTCATCTTCTTGATACGACCACCGACCAGCCAACCGTCGCCCTGCTGGGTCGCAACACCCTGAATAATAGCCTTCTCGGAGTCGAAGTTGTAGGTGATTGTATCCATCGTATATGAGGAGCCGTTATCGTTGAATACGGGTTGGGTACGCGAAGGTGTTCCCTCGGCAGTTGTGTCAGCTTTGCCGTATGCGTAAATCTCCTTTTTGGTCATATCGATACGCATAAAGTCGGCTTGCAGCGACTTCTCCTCGTATTTTACATCGCCCTGATTGTAGATAAATACCTGCTTGTTGAGGACATCGTAGCAGAGCGAGTCAGTGTTTTTACCATCGACAATTTGGTCGAGTCCGCTGCCGCCCTTTCGCTTTTTTGTCTTGGTGGTGTCGCGTTTTACGACGATGGAGTCCTTGCGAGGAGCACGTTTCAGCGAGTCTGTCACGGTCGAATCAACTACCGAAAGTTTCGATGTCGAAGGCTCGACCACCGCAAGCGTATCGTTTTTGGCAGCCTCTTGCACCTCTTTCTGCTTTTTGGCTTCGGCCATACGGCGGCGACGCTCGATACGTTGCGAATCCATAGCCGCAGCTATTCGACGCAGTGCCTGATGTTTGGCTGCCGTGTCGGATTGTTTCGCGGCAGAGTCGCCAATAGCGGTAATGGTACGACCAACCTGTTCGTCAACAATTCGTTTTGGATGCGAAATTCCGAACAGTGACTCTATCATTATCACTGCAATCAATGCTGCCAGCAGATATTTTATACCAAACTTCTTCAAAAATTCAAAAAAAATCAGTACCTTTGCCGACGAGTCGGCAAAAACGCAATAAAGTGCCTTATGTGTATACGTGTATGCGTTTTTTCGGCGCGTAAAGATAGTGAAAAAACTACATATATCAAATTTTAGGGCAATTTACTATGTGTAAAACTCTGTTTTTCGTCTTTTCCCTCTTGCTTGTGTTTGCACCATTTAACGCTGCGAATGGCGAAAATGTTGCACAAGGGGTCAAAACGATTATTATAGATGCTGGACACGGAGGTATGTATCCGGGAGCCCGCTATGGTAATGTGTGCGAAAAGGATATCAATCTCAAAGTGGCAAAGCGTCTGGGTGCGATGATTACAAAGGGTTGCCCGGGAGTAAAGGTTGTATATACCCGTACCGTCGAGAAGCACTTTTCGACCGTGTTGCGTACCGATTTGCAACAGCGTGCCGATATCGCCAATGGTGCCGATGGTGACCTCTTTATTTCGATACACGCAAATGCTGCCCGCAACACATCGATTCGTGGTGTCGAGACTCTGATTATGGGTGAGAGCAACCTCGAAAAGAGCGTAAACGATGCAATATTGTTTGCCAACAATAAGGAGGAGTTCCTCGATATGTCGGACGAAAAGACCGCAGCCATTGTTCGCGCGCATATTCAAAATATGCAGTTCACCTATGGCGAGTATAGCGAGATGATGGCCCGCCTTATTCAGAAGCACTATGTGCAGTTGGGTCGCAGCAACCGAGGAGTCCGCAAACAGCCACTGCGAGTGTTGTATGCTACCGATATGCCGAGTGTGCTGACCGAGATAGGCTTTATGTCGAACCCTACCGAATTGAAATATATCACATCCGAAAAGGGACAAACCGAGATTGCCAATGCAATATATTGTGCAGTGAAGGAGTATATCGCATTTGTCAATAAGACAACGCTGGTCGAGGATGTTGCCGTGACAACGGAGCCAAAAGAGACAACGTCGGCTCCTGCATCGACTGCGTTGGACAAACCTGCAACCTCGGCACAGCCTGCTGCATCGGCAAAACCACAAGAGAAGAGTGCGGTGGCGAAAACCTCTGCCACAGAGAGTACGCCTGTGCGATACGCCATTCAGATTATGGCAAGTGGTTCGCAGTTGTCGCTCAAAAGTTCGGCATTTAAGAGCTATCGAGGCAAGGTGCGAATGGTGCGTTCGTCGGGAAGATTTGCCTATAAGTACTGCACGGGCGACTATGCCGATAAGACTACGGCACAGGCTGCGTTGAAGAGCGTACGTCGAGAGTTTCCGCCGGCCTTTGTCGTGGCGGTTAAAGATGGCAGAGTTGTTAGTGGTAAGTAATTGAAACGTAAGAATATAAAAAGCAAAATATGAAAAAAGAGGTAAAAATCGGAATCTATGCAGTTGCAATTATTTTGACATCGTGGATAGGTATAAAATATTTGCAAGGTGTCGATATCTTCGGTCGTACAGCGACCTATTATGCCTATTGCAACGATGCCAGCGGCTTGCAGAGTGCGTCGGCAGTAGCTATACGAGGCGTTAAAGTTGGTCAGGTATCGGCTATTACTATTGATGCCGACAACCCTACACGAGTTATCGTCGAGTTGTCGATTGCTCGTGAGTATAAGTTGCCGGTCGATTCGCGTGCCGAGATTTTTAGTGCTGGTCTGATGGGTGGTAAGGGCTTGGAGATTGTGCTTGGCTCGGCTACCGATTACTTGAAAAGTGGCGACGCTATCACGGTCGAGTTCAAACCCGATTTGTTGGCATCGGCAGGTGCCGAGTTGGGCGACGTAAAAGAGCGTCTTATCGGAATGATTGACAATATCAATACCACACTCAAAAGTGTGACTACGTTGGTCGATAATAATCAGGAGAGTATCTCGGCTGCCATTGCCAATCTCAATGCTGTGTTGGTCGATTTCAAAAAGTCGAACATTATCGGCAATATCGACAACTTCTCGCAGACGTTGAGCGATAACAGCGTAAAGTTGGATAGCATTGTCACCAACGTAAATACATTGACAAGCGAACTTTCCGATGCACAATTTACCCAAAATCTCACCAAGGCGGTAGCATCGTTGGAGAGCATTTTGGCAAAGGCAAATAGTGCCGAAGGTACGGTTGGAGGTCTGCTCAACGACCGTGCTTTGTACAACAATCTTACCACAGCATCGAAAAATCTGTCGGCATTGTTGGCTGATTTGAAGGCTAACCCGAAACGCTATGTTCACTTCTCGATGTTCGGTCAAAACGAGGAGAAGATGAAGGATAAGGCGGCGAAGAAGGCTGCTAAAAAGTAGAGCATAAAGTTATGGTATATCCAGAGAATTTTGAGGTACGAATAGGCTTCGATGTCATTCGCGAGCAGTGTTGTGCATTGTGTACGATGCACGGCTCGGAGGCGTTGTTGCGTGCCGAGAAGTTCTCGACTTCGGCTATTGAAGTAACTCATCGCCAGGCACTTGTTGATGAGATGAGGGTTTTGCTGATGAGCGATACCACAGTGTTGAAGGAGGAGTTCTTCGATATCGACGATTTGGTTGATAAACTACGTATCGAGGGCACATTCCTCGACACCGAGGAGGTTGTTCGTCTGGGTATCACTTTGGAGGCAGCCGATGCGGTTGTCGGACAGATTGCAAAGAGCAAAGAGGGTGAGTTCTCACACCTTCGCCGCATAAGTCGCGATATCATCCCGCTGACCCATATAATTACGGAGATTGCCCGCATCATCGATAACCACGGAGCGGTACGCGATAGTGCCTCGGAGCGATTGGCGGAGGTGCGACGCGAAATTCGTCAATCCGAAGGATTGGTCTCGAAACGCCTGCAATCGGTCTTGTCGTCAGCCAAGAGCCAGGGAATTGTCGATGCCGATGCTGCAATATCCATCCGAGAGGGCCGTGCCGTAATCCCCGTTGCTGCCCACAATAAACGCAAGTTGCAGGGCTTTATTCACGACGAATCGGCTACGGGCAAAACCTTTTATATTGAGCCGGTTGAGGTTGTTGAGTTAAACAATCGCTTGAAGGAGTTGGAGTACGAAGAGCGTCGTGAGATAGTTCGTATTCTGGCCGAGTTTACATCGTTGGCTCGTATGGATGTCGAGATGGTCGCTTTGACGGGCGACTATGTGGCTCAAATCGATATGATTCGTGCCAAGGCTCGTTGGGGTGCGGCTAACGATGCGGTGTCGCCAATTTTGGCAGATACTTCAAAAGGGTTGGAGATTTGGCTGCGTGATGCACGCCATCCGTTGTTGGCACAATCTTTACGTCGTACGTCGCGAGAGGTTGTACCTCTCGACGTAAGGCTCGATACGAATAGCCGTATATTGATAATTTCGGGACCTAACGCAGGTGGTAAATCGGTCTGTCTCAAAACAATAGGTCTGTTGCAATATATGTTCCAGTGCGGTTTTCCGATTACCGCTTCGGCATCGAGTGAACTCCCGATTTTCAAGAAGATTTATATCGACATAGGCGACCAGCAATCTATCGAAAACGACCTTTCGACCTACTCGTCGCATCTGTTGAATATGAAGGCGATGTTGGCGGGTGTTGATGACTCGTCGCTGATACTTATCGATGAGTTCGGCTCGGGTACAGAGCCAAATATTGGAGCCGCGATTGCCGAGTCGATGCTCGAACGCTTTGTCGAGAGTCGCTGCTTTGGCGTGATTACGACACACTATACCAATATAAAATACTACGCATCGTCGCACGAAGGCATTGTCAATGGAGCGATGATGTTCGATGTGCAGAATATTCGCCCACTCTTCAAGTTGGAGATTGGCAAGCCGGGTAGTTCGTTTGCTATCGAGATTGCCCGCAAGATTGGACTGCCCGAGAGTATCATAGCCTCTGCCAAAGCGAAGGTCGGCAACGAGCAGATAGACCTCGAACGCCAACTGCGTGAGATTGCTCGTGACAAACGCTATTGGGAGCAGAAACGAGAGCGTATCCGCCACGCCGACCGCAAGGTCGAGGCGTTGGAGCAGGACTACGAGCAGCAGTTGAGCGAGATACGTGAGCAACGTCGTGCAATACTTCACGAGGCAAAAGAGCAGGCTCGTGAATTGATTGCTTCGGCAAACAAGAGGATTGAGACGACGATTAAGGAGATACGCGAGACGCAAGCCGCCAAGGAGCAGACCCGTCTGTTGCGTCGCGAGTTGGATAGTTTCCGTGAGCAGGTCGAGCAGGGCAATAGCGTGGAGGAGAACGAGCGTATTGAGCGTGAAATGGCACGCATCGAACGTCGTAAGCAACGTCGTCAGGAGCGAAAGAGCGGTGCCGATGTCCAGCCGCAGACAGAGCAAACACCCGTGGCAAAACCGCTGCCTATGGAGGTCGGTGCCAAGGTACGTCTGCGTGGGCACGAGGGTGTCGGAACGATAGAGCAGATTCGTGCAAAG
>JAZRCC010000144.1:0-3135 GCA_045635405.1 Alistipes sp. | reverse complement strand
TCGGGTGAGGCTGCTGCTGCAACGCTGGCTGATGTTACCCGCGAGATTATCGATGGCGTAGATTTTGTTGTAAATCCTCGTTTTCAGGGTCGCCCAACACTCAAACCAAGTTCAATCATTGCGTTTGGTGAGCAGGGCGAGTTCCGCATCATAAGGTAGTCGATTTGCGGTCGGTTGCTACGCCCAGCACAATTACACCGAAGATTATCACAATCATTCCCAGAATATTGGTATCGTCGGGGACAGTTTGCCCTCGTACGATGGCTACGACTATCGCCGTAAGCGGTTGCATATATCGGTAAGAGGCGGCAGTGGAACTACTCACTTGCGACGACGCTTTGTAGAGCAGCCAAAAGGGGAGTGCTGTGCCGAAAAGTGTGATGTAGAGCAACTCGATGCCGATATCGGTTGTGATGTGGCGTTGCGATAGTGCGATGACATCGTCCCAGAGTGCCGGCAGTGCCATAGCAGCTCCGATACCGAAGTAGAGTCCGATGACCACCAATGCCCCATAGCGTTGCACCTGTTGGCGTGATAGCGTGGTGTGAACGGCTGCACCGACGACACTGATACTGACCAACGCATCTCCCATATAGATAGCCGATGAGCCTTCGAGTAGTGAGCGTCTGTCGATAAGCATCGTTATAGCACCTGCCAAAGCTATCAATACGCCCGTAATGTGCAATCTGCTTGGTAGTTCGGCTCGTGTTGCGTAGGCGATAAATAGCGTAACAATTGGTCCAATCGTCGAAAGTGTCGAGGCGTCGATGGGGTTTGTCAGCGATGCACCGCGAGTCAGCATATATAACCATCCGAAAATCACAACCACCGCAATGGTGAATATCGTACCAAAATCTTCAAGCGTAAGTTGTCGCCAACGATGGGTCGATACACCTGCGAGGGGTGTAAATATCAGGGCAGCAAAGAGTATCTGCACAATGAACAACTCGGAGTAGCAAAACCCGCTTGCGTAGAGCGATGCGTAGAGTGAAAAGTTTGCACCCAAAAGTGCATTGGCGATGAGGAGTGCTATGTGCGGAGAGTGTTTCACACCCGCTCGCAGGGCAATAATCGAGCCTTAATGGGGGAGTTGTGCGAGCGACTTGCGTTTTAATTTGCGAACTTCGCTAACGAGGAATGTTGTTGCGAGGATAATCGAGGCACAGTCGGCTATCGGCATCGATATCCACACGCCGAAAGCACCCAACGCGCGTGGCAAAATCCAGAGCAGAGGCAGCAGGAAGAGTAGTTGGCGGGTGATTGACATAAAGATTGCCAACTTTGCGTGTCCGATATATTGGAAGAATCCCGCAGCAACTATCTGATAACCAACCAGCGGCATCATAATAATTATTGTGCGAAGGGCTTGCGATGCTGCCCTAATCATCAACTGCTCCTGCTCGCTGTTTGAGCCATCGACAAACATTCCGGCGATGGCAGAGGGCATTGTCTGTCCCAAAATCCAACCCAACGAAGCGATAGTTACACCGCAGGCGATGGTCGTATAGAGGGCTCGTCGCACACGGTCGTACTTCTTGGCTCCGTAGTTGTAGCCGACAATTGGCTGCATACCCTGATTGAGTCCCTGTATCACCATTATGAGCAGCAACACCACTCGATTGGCAATACCATAGGCTCCTACATATATGTCGCCGATATTGCCGTCGCTGCCCTGTACAACATCCATCGAGCCACTACCTCCAAATCGGAGTAGGGCGGTATTTACGAATGCCGCCACCATCGAGGCACAGATATTTACCAAGAACGGAGCAAGACCAATCGAGATAATTGCCCAGACGATTTTGCGGTCGAAGTGGAGTGCCGAGCGACGCAATCTTACAAAACTGCTCTTCGAACAGAAGTGCGATGCGGTAATCAGAAAGGCGATGAATTGCGAAATCACCGTAGCGGCAGCCGAGCCACGAATACCCCAGCCAAACTTGAAGATAAACAGTGGGTTGAGGATGAGGTTGATAGTCACTGCGGTCATAATGATTAACATCGACTTGCGAGGGTAGCCCGATGCTCGTATCTGCTCGTTCAATCCCAAGTACATATGCTGAATGATGTTGCCAATCATTATTATGCTCATAAAGTCGTGGGCATAGGCTATCGTCTCGGGAGCGGCCTCGCCTCCGCTGAACAACACGAGGATGTCGTTGAGGAAGGTAAACATCAACACTGTTATGACGCTTCCGATGACGATATTGAGCAGTATGGCATTGCCCAACGTCTTTTCGGCGGCGTGCAGATTGCCCTCGCCAAGTCGTATCGACATACGGGCTGCGGCACCAACACCGACCATAGCACCAAATGCGGCGGCGATATTCATAATCGGCATAGTGATAGCCATACCTGCGATGGCGGCACCACCTACGCCGTGTCCGACAAAGACGCTGTCGATGATGTGATAGAGCGACGACGATGCCATTGCGATGATTGCCGGAGTGGCATATCGCAACAGCAGGCTGCCGACCGAATCGGTGCCTAACGAGAGTGTTGATGGTTGTCGAGTGCTCATATCGTGCAAATATAGTATATCTATCCTATTGTTACAACAACGTGTTCCGGTTTAATCTCAAAGTGCATCATATCGGAGGTTTTGCCCTCGATATCATACGCAATAGTGCGACTCGCATAGTCAATCGAACGGATGCATATATCGCTCAAAGCGTAGTCGCCCGACGTGTATTTATAGGCACACTCCTTCGCCGACCAAGCGATAGCCAATGCATCGCCCTCCGCATCGAGTATCCACTGCTCGTCAGCACCGAGAAACTTCGCTACGGCACGACGAAAATTGCGGTCGCGACGTTCGATATCCACGCTACACGGCTCACTACCGATGACGATGGCAACCAAATCGCGACAGTGCGAAACGCCGATATGGAGTTGCTCGTCGTCGATAATATATGGTGCCCCGTTCGCTCTGTACCCAACATCGACCTTGCGACCCAACTCGGCATAGAGCAGTGCCCGCCACGCCAGATACTCGCATCGGCGGTGCATCGACGCAAAGTGCTCCGCCGCCTCGACATCGCTCGGCAATACGGCTCGGCAGAGCGTTTCGTAATCGCCAATCGTGGCTATCAGCAACCTACTGCTCATTGTGTCGCACGATGATTTTTATCTTGT
>JAZRCC010000143.1:0-5810 GCA_045635405.1 Alistipes sp. | reverse complement strand
GACTCGATATAGTCGTGAGCCTCCTGTGTGACGTTGCGATCGATACTCTTGCGGTCGGTGTTGAAGCCGTCGATTTCGCGACCAATCTTCTTCGCCATCTCCTCGTCGCCCTCGACAAGCAGTTTTACGGCTGCGTAACCTCCTGATGGAAGGGCATTCTGGTCGTTCTCATCGACACGCATACGGCCTGCGGCGTTGATACGAGGGCCAATCTTAAAGACGATATCGTCGATGGTGATGTTCTGATGATCCAAACGGCAAATCTCGATAATCGATTGCAGACCTCGCGACGGCGATGCGTTGAGGTGTTGCAATCCGTAGTGTGCCAAGATGCGGTTCTCATCTACCAGCGGAACGATATCCGAAGCGATACTTACAACCAACAAATCGAGCAAGTGCTCAATCTCGGAAAACGGAATAGAGTGGCGTTCGGCATAGGCCTGAACGAGCTTGAAACCGACACCGCAGCCCGACAACTCATCAAACGGATAGGTGCAGTCGGTGCGTTTAGGGTCGAGAACAGCTACGGCACGAGGAATCTCCTCTGCCGGGAGGTGATGGTCGCAGATGATGAAATCTACTCCCTTCTCTTTGGCATAGTCCACCTTTTCGACAGCCTTAATACCACAGTCGAGTGCGATAATCAACTTAACGCCCTTCGATGCAGCATAATCTACGCCCCTATGCGAAATGCCGTAACCTTCGATGTAACGGTCGGGGATGTAGAACATAAGGTCTTTGTGTCCGATTTGGCGAAGAAATTTGTAAACCAACGCAACGGCGGTCGTTCCATCGACATCGTAGTCGCCATAGACCATAATCCGTTCGCCTCGCTCTACCGCCTCCTCAACACGACGCACGGCTGCATCCATATCCTTCATCAGGAATGGGTTGTGCAGATCGCCGAGACTCGGGTTGAAGAACTTTCTTGCCTTCTCCACAGTGTCTATGCCTCGTTGTACTAACAGGTTTGCCAAAACAGGTGCAATGTGCTGGGACGATGCGATACGCTCGACCTTGCGTGGATTGCCCTCTGCCTTGACTTCCCATCTCTTGTCCATAGGCATAATCTTAATTTTTTTGTTTTTTATTAATTAATTTTTTCAATCTCTACTCCATACCGAGCGACTGCTCGACCACGACCTTGTCGCAGCCCAACTCCTCGGCGAGTGACGCAACCAAACGCTGACGACACTCCATTAAATCGACCTTTCGGCCACATTCGCGTTCGATAGTGGTTACCCCCTTATCGACAAATCCGCAAGGGTTTATCATCTGAAACCACTTCAAATCGGTTGCCACATTTAGTGCCAACCCGTGCATTGTTACCGAGTGCGACGCACGAACTCCGATAGCACAAATCTTCTCGAAGCGGGCACGACCCTCGGCTGCGGGGTGCTCAACCCACACGCCCGTAGCACCCGACAGCCGACACCCCTCGATGCCGTACGTTGCTATGGTGCGGATAATTGCCCCCTCCAACGCCTCGATATAGCGACGCAGACCGATACCGATAGCGTCCAAATCCAAAATTGGGTAACATACAATCTGCCCTGGCCCGTGGAACGTAATGTCGCCACCTCGGTCCGACTCGACGAACTCGGCCCCCAACTGTTGCAGATAGTCGCGTGCAACGAGCAGGTTTGTCGCATCGCCACTCTTACCGAGCGTATAGACGGGTGTATGTTCTACGGTAAGGATGGTGCCACACGACTCCGCAGCACCGCCCTTCGCCGAGCGATGTTGCGACAATTGCTCCTCGAAGAGTTGCTGTTGGAGTGACCAACACTCTCGGTATGGCATTACGCCCAAGTCCCTATACCCAATCTTCATATTCTCTCTCTGCGGCAACACTCTGTTGCCCTAAAATCTATCACTATTATCCCCCCTCGGTTGCGACAAAACGCACCGCAGGCCGATGTGCTTAACCCTTGTCGGGCCGTTGCTCATCGAACATCGAATCGGATGTTGTGTTGGGGTGATTATTTGCGTACCGCACAAAGTGCTTCGTCCGCCAAGTAGGAGGAACGCACCAGGGGGGCACTTGCACAGAAGTCGAAACCAATCTCCAACGCCATTTGACGATAGCGTTCGAAGCGTTCCGGTGTAACGTACTCTGCAACAGGGTAGTGCTCCGCAGTCGGTTGGAGATACTGTCCTATGGTCAGCAGACGTACCCCCGCATCGCGTAGGTCTAACATCGTCTGACGTACCTCCTCTTCGTTTTCACCAAGTCCAACCATCAGACCGCTCTTGGTCACTACACCCGATTGCGAGAGGTGACGCAGAACCTTCAACGAGGTTGCGTACGTTGCTCTCGAACGGAGTTGCGGCGTAAGGCGGCTGACCGTTTCGATGTTGTGCCCGATGATGTCGGGCTTTGAGGCGATGACCGTATCCAGATGTTCGGTCGCTCCCCCCAAATCGGAAATAAGGAGCTCAATTGTTGCATTAGGCGACGATTTGCGAATAGCCTCAACGGTGGCGGCCCAATGAGCAGCACCTCCGTCGGGTAGGTCGTCGCGAGTAACAGACGTTACGACAACGTGTCGAAGTCGCATTAGTGAAACACTCTCCGCAACCCTTGCGGGCTCGTCAACATCGGGTGGTGCAGGTCGCCCCGTCGCAGTCGCACAAAAGCGGCAGTTACGGGTGCAGACGTCGCCCAAAATCATAAATGTTGCAGTACCACGACTCCAACACTCCGCCTTGTTCGGACACCTTCCGCTGCTGCAAATCGTATGCAGTGAGTGTTGGCGAACGATACGCTCAACCTCCGCAAAAGCATCGCTATTGTGGAGTCGTATCTTCAACCAATCGGGCTTACGCTGGCAGCCCCCACCATCATACAACTTCGGCATTTTTTAAGTTCATTATTTTCCCAATTGACGCAAAGGTATGAAAAAATTTACAGATAATCACAAAAAAATATATTTTTTTGGAGAAAGGGCTATTTTTCTGTCTTTTTCGAGGGGTTGGAGGGGTGATAGGGGTGGCACCGCAAAAGGGAGTTTAAGGAGTTTAGGGAGTTTAGGGATGGCGACCACAGCAAAAAAGGAAAGACCTTACTCGACTTTACCTGACTTTACTCGACCTTATCGGCGATAGCCGTTGCTGCAAGCCCCCCCTAACGGCTCTAACGCCACAAACAATCCTTCGGCGAAGCCACCCGCCGCAAAGCAGCAACACCCCACAAAAAAAGAGCGACAAAACTGCCGCTCTTAATCTGCAAAAATCGGTTGCAAAACTTACTCTTTTTTGCCCACTTTCGGATAGCGTGTTCCGACCTTTCCGAGAGGTACTGCGATGCCGAATGTAACATTCATACGGCTCTGATTTACAGGGATAAACTGTGGTGTAACCTTGCTCAACAGAACGTCGGTGCCAACGAAGAAGTTGATACCCTTGTTAGGGCAGAAATTGAGTGCCAAACCAACGGCCGTATTGCGGTTGTCAATCAACGCAAGCGAGCCCGAAACGTGGAGCCAATAGAGAGGGCGGAAGTTGGCAGCCACAACGAGGTTGTGACGCACCTTTGTCTCCCAGAACTTCACGCTGTAAAAGAGTCCGAGGCTGATGCGGCGTTGCAGGAACGAGTACTCGCCACCGATGTTGATTGCGGTACGCAGCATCGTAGTTTCGCCCTTGTTAAGTTCGGCGTTGAGTTCGAAATCCTCGACGTCGAAGTGTGGTTGTGAAGCTCCGTGTTCGTCAATCTTCACGCCATCGAACATAATGCTCTCGCTGAGCGAGGCACGCTGTGTCGCCTTCTTTGACCAGAACATCGCACCGAGGTCGGTTACCGAGGCGGAGATTTGGAGTTGTGGCAGCACGTCGTACGTTACGCCGACATCGAAGCCGACACCAAAGCCGCCCAAACCGCCATACGTCATATTGTAGAAGGTGTAGTTAGGGCCCTCCTCGCCGAGTCTGATGCCCGATATCGAGAGGTTGCCCTGTGCCGACATCTTCCACGCATCGCCCGTCATCTGAATATTGGCGTTTTCGATATTTGCGTTGAGACGACCTGCACCGAAGAGCAACTTACCACGGATACCGAGGTGCCACTTCGGTTTCACCTGCCACGACCACGCAAAGGCTGCCTCGGCATAGGCTTCGGCGTGAGCCCTGACATTCTCGATGGTGGTCGAGTTGCCGGTCTTCATAAACTCGAAGAGCGAGTATGGGAGATTGACATCTGCGGCGAGTCTCACACCGAGGTCGAACGACCAGAACGACTTGCCGTTTTTG
This sequence comes from Alistipes sp., assembly GCA_045635405.1. Classification (GTDB taxonomy): domain Bacteria; phylum Bacteroidota; class Bacteroidia; order Bacteroidales; family Rikenellaceae; genus Alistipes. The sequence goes on along the minus strand of JAZRCC010000143.1, from coordinate 1,559 downwards.
GTGTAGGCACCAAATCCGATAAGGCTCATTCGGGTGTCGATGCCGAGGTAGTTTTCGGGTTTGATTTTATCGAGACCGATAGTGCGAGGTACACTGCCGTCGAATATCGTAGTGAGCTTTCCGTCGTGCGGAATTACGATGCTCGCCAGCGAGAGGTTTCCCTCCATACCCAACTGCATACCACCGATTACGGGGATATTTACATAGCCACGATATGGTGCAAATGCTGGGTTCCACTGACTGCGGAACGTAGAGCCCTCCATAAAGTAGGTGGTAGGGTTTTGTGCGACTGCCGTAACCATCAGAGCAGCCGATGCGATTGTAAGAAGTAACTTTTTCATCTCTTCACTGCTTTTATAGGGTTAGACTGCCAACTTTGCGGAGGTGCAACTCGATGTGTGCCTCTTGTTGGAGGATATCGACACGACCAGGATAGTAACGCTCGATGCTGAAACTGATGACCGCCTTCGAGCCGTTAAACAACTGCTCTACGTCGTTGGCATAGATGCGTTTTTCGGGGATATCGGCCTCTTTGCCAAAGGCAAGGGCGATGTTGTTGAACTCGATAGAGGTGCCCACAACCTTTGGTGAGATTTTGATATCGAATGGGAAACTGCTATCGACGTGACCTGCAATGAAGAGCTTTTCGGTTGCCGAAGGGCCGCTCTTGTCGCCGATGTTACCGATAATCATCTTCTTGACATCGTCCGACACGTCGATGGCTGGGATATCGTAGGCAACATCGTCAAACGTGAGGTTGTTGAGTCGTCCCTCGCAGATGGTCTCTACCGCATCGACAGCATAGCTGTGGTCCGCCTCGAAGAGGGTACGGATAACCGCTACCGCCTGCTCGGTTGTGGCACTCTCCAATGCGGCATATTCGGCATCGGTGATGTGACCCTTAACGCACGAGAGGTACTCCGCCTTGTGCTTTGTTGCGATAAGTTCAAAGACCTCGGTCGCCTTTTTCGACGAGCTCTCCATCTCGGCAATCAGTGCCTTTACGATGACATCGAGGTAGGTGTGGTCGTGCATCAGTCGCTCAACCTCGACGTAGTCGGCACCATTTGGAAGTTGTGTCGGAAGCCAGATATCTGCCTCCTGATAGACATCGACAATCGACTCGGTGCCACTGCCCGAGTGGTGTGTGAATGACTCGGCGTGGAACGACATTACCGCCAGCGGAGCCAAAAATTCGCTCTCGGCGTCGCCAATGGCGAAGTCGCTTTCGAGATTTGAAAGGTCATACTCTTTGTCGGTACACGATATTGCGACAAACGATACGACCGCTAATGTGAGTAGAAGTTTTCCCATAAGCATCGCTATTTTTTGGTTATTTTTCAGATTATTCGGAGTGTGTCGGATGCCTCTTTGCGGTGGCATCTTTTGCAAATATACGAATATTTTCACAGAAAATACGCATTTTTCAATAATTTTTACGGTGGCACGACACCGCTGCTCTTTGATTTGTCGGCGTTGCGGTGGTGCAGTGGAGATTTTTGCAAATAATGTGGGGCAAAAATGTGGTAGTGTTTCGAGAAATTTTGTATATTTGCATA
>JAZRCC010000142.1:0-6024 GCA_045635405.1 Alistipes sp. | reverse complement strand
TTCTCCATGAACTTGCGGCAATGTGTCATAGCTACAAGTTCAATCGGGTGAGTGTGCAGCGTAGCCTTATATCCCGAATTGGTAGCAATCATATAATCCTGCAACGAGAGGTGCGTAGGGAGTTCCGACGTCGGTTTAATCGGGTTATCGGCGATAATCTCGTAGCTGGCACAGTCGTCCAAAATACGCACAACGCTACCCGCAGCCATAGGGTCGCGAGCCAAGTCACGCATACGCTTTCCCGTGCCTTTGCAATAGAAGTAGCACCCTTTCAAATTGGGCAGCGTAACGCCGATAGGCAGCACACTGCTGATTGCCGGCATACTCTTCATCGCATCATCGACAAACTCCGTAATATTGAGCGTAAGGTTTCCGCCATTGCGTTCTGCCCACCCCTTTTGCCAGAGATATCCAGCAACCTCGGCAACTTGATCGAGTGCCTGCTTCAATGCAGGACGGTTATTCAAAACAGACTCCATTTTATCGTGTTATTTTGTTTGTTTTCAATCTTATCCGATGTATATCTTCGCAAATATACAAAAGATTTTCGGAATTGCCAATCGCACGGCTGATGGTTTGGCACATTTTTAGATTGCACCGCCAATGCTATGTTACACATTTTGATATACACCCTCACGCATCGCACCGCTGCGATACTGCAAGGCATACTCGAAACCATAAATGCCGACATCGACACAACCACCAATGCCGCGACAATGGTGCATATGTGCGAGAGTCGCTCCTACGACTACATCATCAGCGACGATGCCGCCTATTTCATCGACCACAAGGAGGTCATCCGCACGCTGCGACACAGTTGCCTTTCGACACCCCACATCTACATCATCGACAGCCAAGATAGCCCTATGAACGTATGCCGATTGTTGCTCAACGGCATAGACCAATATATCGCACAGCCTCTCCATCCAAGGCGTTTACTAAACAAAATCGAAGCACTATGATTATCGCCGCCTCACTCCTACTGATTGCATCGCTTGCAGTCATCTTTACACTCCGAGCCATCGACCACATTCGGGAGCGTCGTCGCCAACGCTGCATCCGACGCATCGCTGCGTTTATCGCCTCGCCAACCGAGTTTGACGTGGAGCGACTGCTGCGAATCGGGGCGGGTGTTTCGTTGCAGACCATAGCCGAGTCGGTCGCATACACCGCCGAGCATATTCACTCGGCGACGCTGCCTCGATTGGTGATGGTCGTAAAATTCTATGGCATAGACTTCTACCTGATAAAAAAGTGTCGCAGCAAGGAGGAGCACCAAGCCAAACTGTTACTCTCGAAAATTCCGCTATCACGCGATGCTCAACTTATCGTCGCCAACCCCGAACTCTCTATGCAGCAGCCGTCGTAAAGTGGTGATTGACATCTGCTTGTCGCTATTGTCAGGCATTCGGCACACCATATATCAATATTATATTGAACGCACGACTATGCCAAAAAGTTCAAAAAGTATAATTTTAAGTTAAATACGATCTCTTTCGTAAATATTTTAGTAAAAACAGCGTTACTATTTTGTAATTTTGAAAATAAAGTGTTATCTTTGAGATACACAACAAACGCAAAGCAAATTATGATTAGTGACGATATCAGAGCCTATCTGCTCCCGCGTGCATTCAATGCTGCTGTACGGGCAGGATGGGAGATTATGAACGTGTACAACAATAGCGACGACTACAATATCGAGGTCAAAAGCGACAAAACCCCTCTAACTATTGCCGACCGTCTCGCCCACAACAAAATCAAAGAGGTATTGGGCGAAACCCGCATCCCGATTCTCTCGGAGGAGGGTCGCGAAATGCTCTACGACGAGCGTTGCAATTGGGAGATGTTTTGGCTGGTGGACCCGCTGGACGGAACTATCGAGTTTATCAAAGGTAACAATGAATTTACGGTGAATATCGCACTTATGGCAGACCGTGAGGCAATTTGCAGTGTGATATATGTGCCATACCTCAAAAAGGCATACATTGCTTGCAGCCAAATCGGAGCATACGTACTGACCGATATCGCCCCATCAGCCGATGCGGCATACACCTACGAGCAGATTTGCGAACGTCGCCAACAGTTGCCACTATCGTCGATGCAGCACACCGCCTACCGCATTGCCGTTTCGCGTTCGCATCAGACTCCCGAGACCGAGCAATATATCGAAGCAAAGCGTGCATTACACCCCGATATCGAGGTTATCGAGCAGGGTAGCTCCTACAAATTCTGTATGCTTGCCGAGGGAGGTATCGACTACTACCCCCGCACCACCCACACCTACGAGTGGGACACCGCCGCTGCCGAACTGATACTATCGGAAGCGGGTGGCACAACACACTCAATCGACAGCCACGAGCCACTGAAATACAACAAAGAGGATTTGCGTAACCCATATTTCGAGTGTTACGGTGCAACTGCCGTGCGAGATTAGCGGTAAAGAGCACAAAAAAAGCCTATGTCTGCGTTTGACATAGGCTTTTTCTATTAGGTGGTCGTTATTTGCTTGGTTGTGATAGTCGCTCACGGGCAAACTCCATAACCCCTGCCGCAGGTTTTTGGTCGAGTATCAACTTCTTCATCCGCTCCATATAGGGCTCCGTGTGGTCGAAGAATCGAAGATAGCCCTCACAGAGGTAGTTTTTACCACTTTCGCCATATTTATCTTCAACAAATCGATGTTTCGGGCACTCGCCGTGGCATAGCTGATAGTGGCGGCAATGTCGGCACTCGCGTGGCAGCATTGCTCGTTTGGCAACACCGAACTCGAACTGCTTATCGCAATAGGCGAGGTCGGAGAGTTTATCGCGGTGGATATTACCGATTTTATAGTCGGGATAGACAAAGTGGTCGCACGAATAGACATCGCCGTTATGCTCCACCGTAAGTCCGCTGCCGCAAGTCTCGCACAACGAGCAGACACTCGGCTGTATTCCCACTTTTAGAGCCAACGTCGCATCGAAGAGTTGCACATAGCGGCTACCCACATCGGCAACGACCCACTCATCGAAAACATCGCACATAAATTGCCCGAATCCCTCTGCCGAGACCGACCACGGAGCGAGTTGTGCATTCGTCGTATCGGGCGACTGAATAATACCCTCGTCAAGAAGTTCGGCCACAGGCAGAAACTGTATAAAGCTGCTGATTTGACGCAGGAAGCGATAGACCTCACGACCGCAACCCTCGCTATGGACATTTACCGTAGTCAGCGTATTATACTCGACCCGATTTCGCCACATCCGTTCTATCGCACGCAGAACTCTCTCGAAGGTTGGTTGTCCGCCCGCATCCAGACGATGTGCATCGTGAATATGCTGCGGGCCATCTATCGAAACACCAACCAGAAAGCCGTTTTCACGAAAGATATCGCACCACTCATCATCGACAAGCAGTCCGTTGGTCTGTATCGAGTTTTCGATTAGACGGCCATCGCCATACTCCCGTTGCAGAGCCACCGCACGACGAAAAAACTCCTTGCCCGCCAAAAGCGGCTCGCCACCGTGCCAAGCAAACGAGATTACGGGAGAGTTGTTGCCCTCGATATTGCTACGGATATATTGTCGCAGCAACTCATCGCTCATCGTCGGCTCGACACCTCCATAGAGTCGCGCTTTGTCGAGGTAGTAGCAATATTTGCACCGCATATTACACAGTGACCCGACGGGCTTTACCATCGATGTAAAGCCTCGTCGCTCGTTGCGGCGTACCAAATCTTCGTATGCAAATTCGACCGTGCGTCTCACTGCCGTCAAAACTACTCGTTAAATATCGCCATATCAAATCGAGGCAGCAGCGGTGCGGTGTGCGACTCTTTGATATAGCCCCACATACGCTCAACAATCTCGGGGTGTTGTGCCGCCACATCCTTGTCATCGGCCTCGATATCCTTGCCCGGAGTCGTCAAATCAAAGAGTTGCATTGTGCGATTACCCGAGTGGATATTCTGCACAAGACCCTTCCAATTGCCCCAACGCACTGCAATCTGTCCTCCAAAATTAGGGAACTCCCAATAGAGATAGTCGTGTTGTGGCTGCTCCTCGCCAAGCAGCGTAGGCAACAACGATATTCCGTCGGTCTGCGGAGTCTCTACGCCTGTCAATTCGCAGAGTGTCGGCATAATGTCGGCAAAATAGCCAACGTGGTTGCTGACCCTGCCCTCGCCCATCTTTGCAGGCCACGATGCGATGAATGGCATACGGATACCGCCCTCACGCAGAGTACGCTTACCCCAACCCTTGCCACAACGGTAAGGTGCCGCACTATCCATCCACACCGTAGGCGAGGAGTTGTTATTGGCAGGGCCGTTATCCGATGTGACGATAATGATGGTATTGTCGTAGATACCCAACTCTTTGAGGTGTGCGACAAGTTGGCCGACCTGATGGTCGAAGTATGAAATCATTGCCGAGTAGGTTGCACGAGGATAGCGGCACGGATAGTAGTTGTGAGGCCACGCACCTATGCGGCACTTCTCATCCGAGAGAGGCTCCTCGTCGCCATACTTTGCAACATACTTATCGACCCACTCTTGCGGAGCCATCAGCGGAGAGTGTGGGAACGGTGTTGTCCACATCAGGAAGAATGGCTTATCCTTGTTTGTATCCACAAAGCTGATGACATTTTCGTACATCGCATCCGGCGAATAGACCTTATCTTTGCTATACTTGTCATAGCTGCGGATATCGCGTGGGTCGGCACCCTCGTCGAGTTTCGTTCCCGGAATAGTCACCTTATCGCGGTCGTTGATATAGACCTTCTCGCCATTTTTCCACAAATAGAGCGGATAGTAGTTGTGGGCACTACGCTGACAGACGCAACCATAGTAAAAATCGAAGCCCATATCCCACGGAGCCGAGCCACTTACAGGCCCACCAAGACCCCACTTGCCAACCATACCCGTAGCATAGCCCGCCGTCTGCATTACAGAGCCCAGCGTCGTAGTTCCCTCTGCAAGAGCCATCTGACCCTCGGCTTCGGGGTGATTATCGATTGCGACAAAGTCCCAAGTAGCAGGGTTTGTTGCATCCTCGACATTGTCACGCACCTGTGCGTGGCCCATATGCAGACCCGTCATCAAACAACCTCGCGAAGGTGCCGATACGGGGCAGTTCGAGTACATATCGGTAAACAACACGCCACTCTGGGCAAGTGCGTCGATATTAGGTGTCTCGGTGCGAGTCTGACCATAGCAGCTAAAATCGCCATAGCCGGCATCGTCCATCAAGATGAATATTACATTAGGTTTCTCTGCCTCAATGGCTTGCTGACACGATGTAAGCGTCGGAAGCACGGCACTTGTCGGAACAGCTACGCACAAAGCTGTCCGTGTTAAGTTTTTGATTTTCATATATATTTGAATTAATCGATAGCTTTGACAAAGGTAATAAAAAACTTTTTTACTGCAAAGTTTTACCATTTGAAAAAAAAGAGTTACCTTTGCGGGCTATGTTTAACTAAAAATATTTTACAACTATGCCAAAAATGAAAACTAATGCCGCTGCAAAGAAGCGTTTTACTTTCACCGGCACAGGTAAGATCAAGCGCAAGCACGCTTATCACAGTCACATCCTGACCAAAAAGACTAAAAAACAGAAGCGTAACCTCTGCTATTCGGGTATCGTTTCGGCTGCCGATGAGGCAAAAATCAAGACTTTGCTGGTTAAATAGTCAAGTTGCCATTTAACCTGCGACGTCACCAATTAAATTTATTTTATTAACCGAGGTGAAATAGCCCTAAAGAGTACGAGAGAAACGTGCCGCTATTAACTTCATCAAAAACTTTTAATTTATGCCACGTTCAGTCAATGCTGTTGCGTCACGCGCACGTAGAAAAAAGGTTTTGAAACTTGCCAAAGGTAACTTTGGTTCAAGGGGAAACGTTTGGACGGTAGCGAAAAACACCGTCGAGAAGGGTTTGCAGTATGCTTATGCACACCGCCGACTCAAGAAGCGTACATTCCGTTCGTTGTGGATTACTCGTATCAACGCTGCAGTTCGCGCTTACGGTATGACCTACTCAGA
>JAZRCC010000141.1:0-1662 GCA_045635405.1 Alistipes sp. | reverse complement strand
AGTTTGGCAGAGTGGCAAAGGCGGAGGGTGCCATATCGCAAGAAGTTGCAACATTATGATTTATAAAATCATTTTTTTGCATTGCAAATAAATATTTTTACCTTTGCACCGCAAATTGAAACAATTTACAATTAAAACTATAAAAAAATGAGAAAGATTTTTGTAACAGCGTTGGCAGTAGCTACTTGCCTTATCGTTGTATCGTCTTGCAACAGCAGCAAGAACCCTAATCTTACTATGGGTAACAAGTCGCAGCTCGACACCTTGTCGTATGCTATGGGTACCAACCTCGGCACATTCACCGTTGAGCGTATTGCCGACATCCCTTTCAACTACGAGATTTTCGTAAAAGGTATCAAAGAGGGTGCTTTCGAGAAGGCTTCGATGCCGGACGAGGTAGCCGTTGAGGTATTCCGTACTTATGTAAGTGCAACCCTCCCACAGCGTCGTGAGGCTCTTGCCGCACAGCAGGCTGACTCACTCTCGACCGCAGCTCCTATCGAGCTCTTCGAGCGTCAGAGTGAGTGCGACAGCGTTTCGTATGCTTATGGTATCAACATCGGTGTTGACCTTCGCAGTGCTGTATATCCACTCCAATTGCACTGGTTCGTAAAGGGTTTCGAGGATGTTCGCAAGGGCGAGGCTGTAATCGCAGCTGATGCAGCACAGCAGTTCATTCAGAACTTCTTCAACGTAACCTACCCTGCAATGGAGGCTGAAAAGTCGGCCGCTTGGTTGGCAAAGATGGAGAAGAAGAGCGGCGTACAGAAGACCGAGAGCGGTCTGCTCTACAAAGTTATCGAGCCAGGTGATATGGCCCAGGTTTCGACTTCGACAAAGGATAAGGTTGAGGTACACTACACAGGTCGTACCCGTGAGGGCAAAGTATTCGACTCGTCGTACTTCGCAAACCTCCCAGAGGAGCGTCAGCAGATGATGCGTCAGTATGCACCAGACCGTTTCGACGAGGAGGGCAACTACTTGGGTGACCAGACCGTATCGTTCGAGTTGGAGCGTGTTATCCGTGGTTGGACCGAGGGTATGCAGTTGATTGGCCCTGGTGGTAAGATTATCCTCTACATCCCTGCCGAGTTGGCTTACGGTGCTCGTGGCCCTCGCGAGATTGGCCCTAACGCAGCTCTCGAATTCGAGGTTGAGCTGATTAGCGTTGAGCACTACGAGGAGCCAGAGATTCCTGAAAGTGCATTGCCAAAGGATGATGGTGGCGAGAGCAAATAGTTAGCTCCACGCAGAGAATAAAAATAGTGCTTTTCACAACGAAAAGCACTATTTTTTTTGCATTACTACCACACTTATAACCCACCTACTCTCGGCGTTTCAATCCCCGTTCGGCAGCCAACTGCTCCAACATTGCGTGAGCAGCATCGTATTCGTTCGGAATCTCGCCATCGAGAATTGCGTTCTTGATAATCTCCTTCATCTCGCCAATGAGGTTGCACGGCGGGATGTCGTATTCACGCATTATGATATCGCCCGTAATTGGCGGCTGGAAGTTGCGAATACGGTCACGCTCCTCCAAATCGTGCATCTTCTCACGCACCAATGCGAAGTTGTTCAAAAATCGCTTAACCTTCTCCTCGATACCCGACGTGATATCCGCCTCGCACAACAGCATCAGCTTCTCGACATCGTCGCCCGCCT
>JAZRCC010000140.1:0-3056 GCA_045635405.1 Alistipes sp. | reverse complement strand
CGCTGACCCTCGGCGTAGATGGTATCGAATGCCAGAGTCGATTTGCCCGACCCCGACAGGCCCGTAACGACAACCAAAAGATTGTGCGGAATCTCAACCTCAATATTTTTGAGATTGTGAACCCTCGCACCCTTTATATATATAGATTTCTGCATTACAACACCTCAACCGTAGCCCCGACAATCTTGCCAAGTCGCCCCAGCAACTGCTCTGCATCGCCCTTGCGGATGGCAAATGTTATCGAACACAAATTATCAAAATCTTGCGATAGAATACGTGGCGAACACTCTTTGATAACACGCATAACATCGTTCATCGTCATATACGAGAAGTCGACTCGTGCCGTGACATCGACAGTCTGCTCGATGATTTGGCAAGCATCCAACACATCGCGTGCCGCCTCGCGATAGGCCTGAATAAGACCCGACACACCAAGCTTCGTTCCACCGAAATATCGCACAACAACTATCAGGCAGTTGGTAACATCACTCGACAGAAGTTGTCCCAAGATAGGTTTTCCGGCCGTACCCGAAGGCTCGCCATCATCGTTGGCACGAAACTGCTCCCCCATAGCACCCAAACGCCAAGCGTAGCAGTGGTGGGTTGCATCGAAGTAGGTTTTACGCAAATTTTCAAGATGTTGGCGGCACTCCTCTTCGGTCGTAACGGGATAGGCGTAGGCAAGAAATTTACTGCTACGCTCACGCATCGCCGTCTCCACCGGAGCAGCAATGGTCAAAAAACTATCCTTTACGCCCTCTGCCACCTTATCGCTACGCTATCTTCTTAAACAATCGATTCCAGCGAATACCATCGTCGCCTTGTGAGAAGATGATAAACGACGCCTTGCCGACAATATGGTCCTCCGGCACAAAGCCCCAAAAACGAGAGTCTGCCGAGTTGTGTCGGTTGTCGCCCATCATCCAATAGTAATCCATCGCAAACGTATAGGTTGGACTGACCTCGCCATCAACATAGACTTTGCCATCACGCACCTCCAACGTATGACCCTCATACTGCTCGATAATTCGGCGATACAACGGTAAATTCTCGACCGTCAGCATTATCGTCGTGCCCTTTGCGGGGATGGTCAGCGGCCCGAAGTTGTCGCAACTCCAAGCAATGCCCGCATCGTTTGGGAACGTATCGAGTGTGACATCGCGATTTACATAACGCGTAACAGATTTAACGCTCGGCACCGCTTGCAACTTCTCGGCACCCTCCTCGGTCATAGCCGCATAGTAGTATGGCATTGAGCCTCCATACTCGGTGATATCGAACTTATCGAGCATATAGTTTGTAAGTGGCGATGTCGTCTCTATAAGATAGATATACTGCATAGTCTGCGGACGATACGCCTCCTCGCCATTTACTCGCAAAATGCCATCACGCAACTCAATCGTATCGCCCGGAATTGCCGTACAACGCTTAATGTAGTTCTCGCGTTTATCGACAGGGCGGGCAATGACCTCGTAATCTTCGTTCAAACGGATGCGACCCTGCTCCGCACCGTATGTAGCCTCGTAGCTGCGAAGTGCATCGTAGTAGCTCAATGCCGCAGCAGGCACCATTCGCTTCGGCATCAACACCGAATCGCCCGCAGGATAGTTAAACACCACAACATCGTTGCGTTTGATTGGTTTCAAGCCCTTCAAACGGTGGTAGTCCCAATGTATCGCCTCCGAATATGATTTTGCGGTTGTCGAGAATGGCATTGTATTGAATACGAACGGCATCGACAACGGCGTATTCGGTACTTGTGGGCCATAGGTTATCTTGCTTACGTAGAGATAGTCACCAATAAGAATTGTCTTCTCCATCGACGATGTAGGCACCTTGTAGAGCTGGAACACAAAGATATGCAGCAACGAAGCCGCTACCACCGCCCAAACAATGGCATCGACCCAGCCGTAGATACTTTTGTACCACGCCCAACGCTGGCAAAACTCATCGTTGTAGTGCCACACGTATTTGTAAAAAAGTCGTGAAATGTAGAAATCATAAATCAACGGCAGACCGAGCAACATCCACAGATTGCCCGTCCACACAACTGCCAACAGCGTATAGACAATGGCTACCGCAGTAAATTTCACATACCTATTTTTGAAAAACTCCATAATCGCAACTACTCCTTAAACAGATCATCCATTGTGAACACACCTCTCTTGCCACAAACAAATTCGGCTGCAATAACCACACCCAGAGCCAACGCCGAACGACTTTTGAGCGTATGACGCAACTCGATTGTATCCTCGGCAGAGTCGTAGGTAACGGTATGCGTACCCGGCACCGCACCCTCACGCAACGACGTAATGAGCACCTCCTCCGCCGATGGGTCGTAACTCTCGCCCTTTTGTGGCTCGATGCACGTCCACTTTGCAAGGCGTGGCGTTCGCTCGATAATCTCGTCGGCAAGCGTAATGGCTGTACCACTCGGAGCGTCACGCTTCTGCGTATGGTGTATCTCTTCGATTGAGACTCTGTAATTTGCATAATTGCCCATCAACTCGGCAAGGCGGCGATTTAGTCGAAAAGCAATATTCACACCAAGCGAATAGTTCGACGAATACATCATCGTTCCATTGCATTGGCGACACAACTGCTGCAACTCGCCCAATCGTTCGGTCCAACCCGTAGTTCCACTGACAATTGCCACGCCCACCTCGATACAGGTACGAATATTGTCGTACGCCGTTGCAGGGGTCGTAAACTCTATCGCAACATCAACACCCGACAGACGCTCTGCACACAAATCTTCCGTATTATCTTGGTCTATAATCAGCACCACCTCGTGACCTCGTTCATTGAGAATCTGTTCGATGCAGTACCCCATCTTTCCATAGCCTATGATAGCAACTCTCATACTCTTTCTCCTCATAATAGATTGTAACTTGCAAATATACTTCAAAAAGTTGGATATTTGTTTGTTCTGTGAACAAAATTTCCTATCTTTGCATTATGCGGTACTTTATGGAGCTGAAATATGACGGTTCGCAACACTGCGGCTGGCAACGACAACCCGACGTTGCAACAATTCAGGGCGACATCGAAAATGC
>JAZRCC010000139.1:0-10859 GCA_045635405.1 Alistipes sp. | reverse complement strand
TTGGCTCACAGAACGACATGGCTACGATCCGACTTCTTCACTACGAGGTTATCCTCGGCGGTTTTACCCTCTGGAACAATCTCGGCTGGGAAGTTTGGCAACAACACGATTTGAGCCTGTAAATCTGCCGAAATCTGCTCGTGCTCAGCTGCAAGCTCTGTCGAGCGGGCTTTGAGTTGAGCAACCTCTGCCTTGCGGAGCTCTGCCTCCTCGCGACGACCCTGACCCATCAGCATACCAATCTCTTTGGCTGCACGATTCTGCTGTGCGAGTGTATTGTCGAGCTCTACTTGCAGAGCCTTGCGCTGGTCATCCAACGCTTCGATTTTGGCGATGATAGGCGCTGCATCGACACCCTTTTTGGCGAGGCGAGCAATAGCAGCCTCTTTATCACCGCGGAGTTGTTGTAGTGTAAGCATTTTGTTATATTTTTTGTTGTTTCGAATTCGAATGGATAAATAGTCCGACAAAAGTATAAAAAAAAGTGGACATATTGCATCTCTTGGCAACGAAGATTTCGTTTTCCTGCAAAAATTACTACCTTTGTAGCATAAAGTTGATATTGATGAGGGCTCTTGAACTGCTTGCTCCGGCAAAAAATTACGAAATTGCTGTCGATGCCATCGACTGCGGAGCCGATGCTGTCTATATGGGTGCAGCGTCGTTCGGAGCACGTGCAGCAGCCACCAATACTATCGAGGATATTGCCCGTACGGTGGAGTATGCACACCGTTATGGCGTGCGAGTCTATGCAACACTCAATACACTGCTCTTTGACGATGAACTCTCCGCAGCACAACGCCAAGCCGAGCAGTTGGTGGCGGCGGGCGTAGATGCTCTGATTGTGCAGGATATGGCATACTGTACGATGGGGTTGAATGTCCCGCTTCACGCCTCTACGCAGTGTGCTTTGAGTAGTGCCGATAAGGTGCGTTTTTTTGAGCAAGTGGGCTTTTCGAGGGTCGTTTTGGAGAGGTCGATGTCGCTTGCCGATGTTGCTCGCATAAGGGAACGCTCATTGGTTGAGTTAGAGGCATTTATACACGGAGCAATCTGCGTTTCGCATAGCGGGCACTGCTATATGTCACGAGCCATCTCGTCACGCAGTGGTAATCGAGGCGAGTGTAGTCAGCCGTGCCGATTAGCGTACGATTTGGTCGATAGCAATGGCTCTGTCATAATGCAGGGCAAACACCTTCTGTCGTTGCGTGATTTGGATATGTCGTCGCATCTGGGTGCGATGATTGATGCGGGCGTAACGTCGTTCAAGATTGAGGGCCGACTCAAAGAGCGGGACTATGTGCGTAACACAGTGTCGTATTATCGCCGACTGCTCGATGCCGAGATAGCTCGTCGCACGGATTGTTGCCGTAGTTCGGTAGGTGAGTCGCAGATAGATTTTGAGCCAAACCCAGCAAAGAGCTTCTCTCGACGAGGAATGAGCTACTTTGCCGACGGAAAGCGTGCGGGTGTTGCATCGCTCGATACGCCAAAGTCGTTTGGCGAGCAGTTGGGTCGCATTGTCGAGGTGCGTGCTATGCGTATTCGATTGGATAGGGCGTGCGATGTGAGTTCGGGCGATGGACTCTGCTACATATCCAACGGGGCTCTGCTCGGAACGAATGTCAATAGGGTAGATGGCGGATGGATAGAGCTCAATCGTGCCGAAGGGTTGTTGGTGGGTACAGAGATATTCCGCAACTATGATAGACAATTTACGTCGGCGGTCGAATCGTGCCGCATAAAACGCACAATCGAGGTCGATATGGCACTCGACTGCACTCTCGAATCGGTCTCGCTTACGGCGGTAGATATCGAGGGCAATCGTGCCGAGGTGGTAGTTGAGGGTCAATTCGACGAGCCTCGCTCTATGGATAAGATGCACGAGGTGGCACAGTCGCAGTTGGCAAAATGTGGCGATACGATATTCCGCTTGCGACGAGCTGAGGTGGGTGCGTTGCGTTTTGTTCAGGCGTCGGTGCTGGCAGCATTGCGTCGCCAGGTGCTATCGCGTTTGGAGCAGGTGCGTTTGGCAAATTACCGTCGTGAAGAGCCATTTTGCGAACGGATGGATGCACGCTATCCGCAGCCGCAACTTACGGCATACGATAATGTTACCAACCGCTTGGCTCGACAATTTTATGAGCGTCACGGCGTTACCACTATCGAGCCACCATTGGAGTTGAGCAGTGCGATGGAGGGTCAGGCGGTGATGACATCGGACTACTGCATCAGACGTGAGATTGGCGAGTGTCTTCGCGAAAAACCGACCCTTAAAGGCGAACTCTTTTTGGTGCGAGGTGTTCGACGCTATGCGTTGGAGTTCGACTGCAAGGAGTGCCGTATGAGGGTTGTGCCGAGAGATAACGGATAGAAATTGAGTAAGAGATATGAATATTACCCCTGATTTTAAGGATTATGCCCTGATTGATTCGGGCGATGGCGAGAAGTTGGAGCGATTTGGACGCTACACACTTCGTCGTCCCGAGCCACAGGCGATATGGCGTAAGAGCCTTTCGGAGGAGGAGTGGCAACGTCGTGCCGATGCCTCGTTTTTGCGTAGCGACCGTAGCGAAGAGCGTGGCGAGTGGCACTTGAAACCCTCGATGCCCGACCGCTGGACGGTGGCCTATCGCTATGGCGATATGCACCTGACTATGCGTTTGGCTCTCACCTCGTTCAAACACGTCGGAATATTTCCGGAGCAGGCTGCCAATTGGAACTTTATATACGATGCTTGCCGTCAGCTCCAAAACCCGAAGGTGCTGAATCTGTTTGCCTATACGGGAGGAGCATCGTTGGCTGCAAGGGCGGGCGGTGCTGCCGTAACGCACGTCGATTCGGTAAAGCAGGTCGTGACGTGGTCGCGTGAGAATATGGAGTTGAGCCACCTCGACTCGATACGTTGGATTGTCGAGGATGCGATGAAGTTTGTACAGCGAGAGCTGCGTCGTGGAAGTTGCTACGATGGTATAATTCTCGACCCTCCCGCCTATGGTCGTGGTGCCAATGGCGAGAAGTGGGTTTTGGAGGAGCATATCGCTGCGATGTTGGAGGCGTGTAGTCGTCTGCTCGCACCGCAAAACTCATTTTTGGTGCTTAATCTCTACTCGATGGGCTTGTCATCGACATTGGCTCGTACGGCAGTTCGTCAGGCATTTGGAGAGCCAGCGTTCGAGGAGTGTGGTGAGTTGTATTTCGAGGATGGCTCGTCGAAAGAGTTGCCGTTTGGTGTATATTATCGTTTCAAAAGATAGAGAATTATGGCATTGTCGTTGATTGCATTTGGGCTTTTTAGCGGTACGCTGATAGCCGTGCTTGTCGGAATGTTGGGAGCACGTCGCAACATCGGTTTTGGCTGGGCATTTCTGCTCTCGTGGCTCTTTACGCCACTCGTAGGGTTGATAGTGGTGCTTTTGTCCGACCGCAAAGAGGGTGGCGAAGCGGAGTATGGCTGTTTGGGTCAGACGTTTGGCTGCTTCGGAATGGCTATTTTGGTACTTTTGGCCACTGCGGCATTGCTCTTTTTAGTGACACTGCTCACGGGCATCAGTATATAGCAATACCCAAAATTGCGGAGGTAACAACGATTAGAATAGGGTTGATGCGGAGATAACTCGCCACCATTGCAGCAGCAAAAATCGCCCAACTCCGCCAATCTTCAAAGTTCGTAGAGCCATCTTTTGCGGGGGTCATCAACATAATGGCCGCTGCACCAATCATACCTACGACGATAGGCTTCATTGCGGCCAACACCCCTTTGAGATAGGCGTTGTCACGCAGATGAATTACAAATCGGGTAATTGTCAGCATAATCGTCAGCGACGGCATACAGACAGCCACCGTTGCTACAACCGAGCCCCAAAAACCCGCTACGGTATAGCCGATGTAGGTTGCCGAGTTTATGGCAATAGGTCCAGGTGTCATCTGCGATATGGCGACAATATCGGCAAATTGTGATGGGGTTATCCACGCATACTGCTCGACGATAATGCTCTGAATGAGCGAGAGCATTGCATATCCGCCACCAAAGCCGAAAAAGCCGATTTTCAGATAGGCGATAAAGAGTTCTACGTATATCATTTTTCACCCTCCTCTCTCTTTGAACGACGTATGGCGTAGTGGCTCCACGCAAAACCTGCTATGGCTGCTGCGATAAGCAATGCGATTGGTGATATGTTGCTGTACCACAGAGCGAAAGTTGCTGCAATGGCTGCTACGATACCCCAGATATTGAGTTGTCGTGCCAAACCGATAAGCGGTGCTATGATGAGGGCAACAACGGCAGGTCGCATAGCACGAAATGCCGAATCGACAACCTCGTTTTCGCGAATATTCGCAAAGAATATGGCAACCAACAAGATGGTCGCAAACGATGGCAACACGATGCCCATCAGCGATGCGAACGCCCCACGATAACCACCCGTGCGATAGCCTACGAATATGGCGGTGTTGAGTGCGATAGGTCCGGGTGCAGATTGGGCCAACGTAAGCAACTCCAAAAACTCCTCCTGTGCGACCCAGCCGCGACGCTCGATAATCTCGTGGCGAATCAGCGGAATCATCGCATAGCCACCACCAAAGGTGAAGGCTCCGATTTTCAGAAAGGTTAGAAATAGTTGCAGTATCATCGCTCGTTTCCTGTTGCAAGTTGTTCTTACTCCAAACTATTGACAATTGCCACCATATCTGTGGCTACGGTTGCAGCGGTCTCGGTGCGGAATCGTTGCGTGCCGAGAGTTATCTCTTCAAATCCGCAAGCAACGGCCGCCTGAATTTCCTCTGCCGAGAAGTCCCCTTCGGGGCCAATCAGGATGGTTACGTCTTCGCCCTTGCGGAGGGTCGCCGCCAGATAGTGCTTCGTGCCGATTGCAGTGCCACAGTGAGCAATGAAACGTCGCCCGGAGCAAGGTCGTGCAATAAACTCCGCAAATGGTACCATTGCCTCGAATGTCGGGTGGTATGCCTTCAACGACTGCTTTACGGCTGCCGTTATGACTCGCTCCTCACGCTCCGCCTTAACCGTTCGACGCTCGCTATGGTCGCACTCGATGGCTACAAACTCGTCGCAGCCAATCTCGGTCGCCTTCTCCAAAAACCACTCGTAGCGGTCGATGTTTTTGGTAGGGGCTACCGCCATCGTCAGACGATAGTTGCGTCGCTCGAACTCTGTTATGGTCGAGAGTACCTCGATGCGACAACGTCGATGCTCGATGCCCGTAATGCGACAGTGGTGCATATTGCCACGTCCATCGGTTGCGTCGAGTTCGTCGCCAACCTCCAATCGCAGCACCTTCAATGCGTGACGCGACTCCTCTTCGTTCATCAAATATTCGGGTAAAGTTATGTCGGGAGCGTAAAATAGTTGCATACCTCTATAAATATTATTACATTTGCACGGACAAATATAACAATTTTAGACGAAATGAGACGTTTAGTTTGTGCATTATTTATTTTGGTTATGACAATAACGACTTTTAGCTGCCAACAAGCAGAGAAAGAGGCGGCAAATCCGCTCTTCGAAAAGTGGGATACTCCATTCGGAGTGCCACCATTCGACAGAATAAAGCCGAGCCACTTTATGCCGGCTTTTGAGCAGGCTGTGGCGGAGCAGATTGCCGAAATCGAGGCGATAGTAAATTGCCCCGATGAGCCTACGTTCGAGAATACACTCTTGGCATACGACCGCAGTGGTGTGATGTTGAGCGACGTGCTTAACATCTTCGGAATGTTGTGTGCTGCCGAGACCAACGATGAGTTGCAGAAGTTGGAGCAACAGCTGATGCCTGCCGCAACATCGCATCAGATTGCGATACTGCTCAACGACCGACTGTTCGAGCGTGTCCGTGCGGTCTATGATGGTCGCAAAAATCAGAACTACGATGCTGCTCAACTTCGCTTGTTGGAGAAGGCCTATAACGATTTTGTGCGTAGCGGAGCCCTGCTGTCAAAGGAGAAGAAAGAGCGTTTGAAGGAGATTGACGAGCAACTTTCGGAGCTCTCGGTGCGTTTCGGTGCCAATATCTTGGCGGAGAATAACAACTATGTGTTGCTGCTCTCGTCCGATGTTGTGCGAAATGTGCCACCAACCGTACTCGATATAGCACGCGAAAAGGCGGCAGAGTTGGGCGAGGAGGGTAAATATGCCTTTACGCTCCACAAACCGAGTATGATTCCGTTGCTGACCTACCTCTCCGACCGCAAATATCGCGAGGAGATCTATCGTGCCTACCTTAATCGCTGCAATAACGGCAACGAGTATGACAATAAGCAGATTATCAACGATATGGTGCGTCTGCGTTGCGAAAAGGCCAATCTGCTCGGTTATAAGAGCTATGCCGAGTATGTGACTTCGGACCAGATGGCCGGCTCGCCAAAGGCGGTATATGCTATGCTCGACGAGTTGTGGCAACCGGCACTCGATAAGGCAAAAGAGGAGCTCGATGCGATGCTTATCTACTTCAACGAGGATTTTCCGGAAGGTGACCGCACGTTCGAGTCGTGGGATTGGTGGTACTATGCCGAGAAGGTGCGTCAGAACAAATACGATATGAAGGAGGATGTGATACGTCCATACCTCTCGCTCGACAATGTGCGTCAGGGCGTATTCAATCTTGCCAATCGTCTGTATGGCATCACGTTCCGCCCAATTGCCGTGCCACTTTATCACAACGAAGTTGTGCCGTTCGAGGTGCTCGATGCCGATGGGTCGCATCTCGGTGTGCTGTATTTCGACTTCCACCCTCGCGAGGGTAAGGGTCAGGGTGCGTGGTGTGGCTATTTCCGTGAGCCTCGCTACGATGCCGACAACAATTTTGTGTCGCCTGTCGTGGGTATCGTCTGCAACTTTACCCGCCCAACCGCAACAACCCCTTCGTTGCTGACTATCGACGAGACACAGACCCTCTTCCACGAATTTGGACACGCTCTGCACTTCCTCTTCTCGAAGGTGCCTTACCGCCAATTGCTCTCGGTGGAAGGCGATTTCGTGGAGTTGCCGTCGCAGATTATGGAGAATTGGGCATTCGAGGCGGAGATGTTGCGTACTTATGCCGTAAACTATCGTACCAAAGAGATTATCCGCCCATCGATAATCGAGATGATTCACAACGCAGCACAGTTCAATCAGGGCTTTATGCTTACCGAGTTGTTGGCAGCCGCTCTGACCGATATGGATATCCACTCGTTGGAGAAGGCCCCTGCGGAGTTGGATGTCGATGCGTTTGAGTATAAGGCACTCTACGAGCAACGCAAGTTGATACCGCAAATCGAGCCTCGCTACAAGTATAACTACTTCGCTCACATCTTCTCGGGTGGCTACTCTGCCGGTTACTACTTCTATTTGTGGGCAGAGCTGCTCGATAAGGATGCTTTCGAGGCGTTCCGTGAGTCGGGCGATATATTCGACCGTCGTACTGCGGCACGTTTCCGCAACGAGATACTATCGCAGGGTGGTCTGCGTGATGGAATGACCCTCTATAAGGCGTTCCGTGATACGCTGCCCGACAAGAAAGCGATGCTGATTGGTCGAGGTCTGTTAAAGGTCGAGCCGGTAGTGGAGGATAACCCAGAGGCGGAGAGGGAGGAGATACCCGAGGATGCAAATGGCCGCAAACATCGCTTCGTGGATGATGAGCCGGAGGTGGTCCGCGACCGCGATACAAATACGATAGAGCTATAATATCCAAATTTGATAAGATAGGAAACTTATAAATAATTACGATTATGAAAAAATTATTAACGTTTATGTCAGCAACATTGCTAATGATGGGTTGTGGCGACAACACAATTCCGCAGGTAGAACTGCCTGAATTAGACACAACCAACCCTCTGTTGGCGGAGTGGAATACCCCGCATCAAACCCCTCCGTTCGACCTTATTCGTGCCGAGCACTACGAGCCAGCATTTGAGGCTGCAATAGCTATCAGCCGTTTGGAGGTGGATGCTATCGTAAATAACCCAGCAAAGCCAACTTTCGTAAATACGGTTGTGGCATTGGAGAAGCAGGGTGCTCTGCTCTCGCGTGTAGCGGGTCTCTTCTTCAATATTCGTGAGGCCGATTCGTCGAAGGAGTTGAACGAGATTGCAATGCGTGTTCAGCCAAAATTGACCGAGTTGAGCAACGATATCGCTTTGAATGCCGAGCTGTTCAAGCGAATCAAAGAGGTTTATCAAAATCCGGGTTGGTTCCTCTCGAAGGAGGATAAGAAGTTGTTGGAGGAGACCTATAACGACTTTGTTCGTGGAGGTGCAAACCTCTCGGACGAGGATAAGGCTCTCTATCGTGAGTATTCGTCGGAGTTGTCGTCGCTGACACTCAAATTTGGCGAAAATTCGCTCAACGCAACCAACGCTTTCTCGTACAATATCCGCAATGCAAAACTCGTAGCAGAGTTGCCGGAGTTCGTACGCGAGAGTATGGCTCTCGATGCAAAGGCTCGTGGCGAGAAGGGTTGGACGCTGACTTTGAAGGCTCCAAGCTATGTGCCGTTTATGACCTACTCGTCGCAGCGCGATATCAAGGAGAAGATTTGGCGGGCAAGCAATACCCGTGCATTGGGTGGCGAGTTCGACAATAGCGAGAATATCAAACGTATTACGGAGTTGCGTCTTAAAATTGCCCGTCTGTTGGGTTATGAGTGCCACGCCGATTATGTGTTGGCTAACCGTATGGCGGAGAATACCGAGACCGTAAACGGCTTCCTTGCCGAGTTGTTGGAGGCTACGAAGGAGGCTGCTGATGCCGACTACAAGACTATCAACGACTATGCTGCATCGCTCGGCTTCGAGGGCGAGTTGATGCCTTGGGACTTTGGCTATTACAGCGAGCGTTACAAGAAGGAGAAGTATGCCGTTAGCGACGAGCAAATCAAGCCATATTTGCAGTTGGAGAGCGTTAAGGAGGCTGTCTTTATGCTTGCAAATCGCCTCTACGGTATTACGTTTACGCCTGCCGAGAATATCACCGTATATCACCCGGAGGTTACTGCTTACGAGGTTAAAGATGAGAATGGTGACTTTATGGCTGTGTTGTATCTCGACTTCTTCCCACGTGAGTCGAAGCGTTCGGGTGCTTGGATGACAAGCTTCCGCGACACAAGTATCGATATGGAGGGCAACGAGATTCGTCCGTTGGTTTCGCTCGTTATGAACTTCACAAAGCCAACCGAGACAGCACCTTCGTTGCTTACGTTTGGCGAGTTCAACACCTTCTTGCACGAGTTTGGACACGCTCTGCACGGAATGTTGGGCAAGGGTAAGTATGAGTCGCTCAATGGTACAAGCGTATATCGTGACTTCGTGGAGTTGCCATCGCAGATTATGGAGAATTGGGCAACCGAGAA
This sequence comes from Alistipes sp., assembly GCA_045635405.1. GTDB lineage: Bacteria > Bacteroidota > Bacteroidia > Bacteroidales > Rikenellaceae > Alistipes. The sequence continues at coordinate 1,515 of JAZRCC010000139.1, read as the reverse complement.
GGAGTACCTCGAATTGTGGGCAAAGCACTATCAGACCGGCGAGGTTATCCCTGGCGAGCTGATTGACAAGATTGTCGCAGCAAAGAACTATTTGGCTGCCTATGCCAACGTGCGTCAGTTGTCGTTCGGTATGACCGATATGGCTTGGCATACACTCAAAGAGCCATTTACGGGTTGCGTAGTAGAGTTCGAGAAGGCTTCGATGGCCTCTACACAGGTTTTGCCTGCGGTTGAGGGTACAGCGATGTGTACATCGTTCGGTCACATCTTCTCGGGTGGCTATGCTGCCGGATACTACGGCTATAAGTGGGCAGAGGTGCTTGCTGCCGATGGCTTCTCGCTCTTCTTGGAGAAGGGTATCTTTGACAAAGAGAGTGCAAAGGCTTTCCGCGAGTTGCTCTCGTCGGGTGGCAAGGAGCATCCGATGGATTTGTATGTTCGCTTCCGTGGCCACAAGCCACAGACAGCGGCTCTTATCGAGCAGATGGGTTTGAAGAAGTAAAGTTCTGATACTCTTGGCGAGATATGGCAGACGACCTGCGGGGTTGTCTGCCATTTTTTTTTGTGTCGAAAACTTTGCACGAACCAAAAAATATACATATCTTTGCGAGCATTTTGCGCGTATGTGCGATGCGGGCAATGCACGCACGTGTGCCAAAAGGCGGATAATTAACTAATTTATTAACTTTTAACGAGCGATTGTATCGCAAAAAATTTATTTATGGAAAACATTAAAGTAGCAAACGAAAATTTCGATTGGGCAGCTTTTGAGAGCGAGTCGAGCCTCTATGACCAGTCAAAGGAGCAGATTGCAGACATCTACAACAACACGATGTCGAATATTGCTGTTGGCGAGACTGTTGAGGGCATTGTTACAGAGATTAACAAGCGTGAGGTTATCGTAAACATCGGCTACAAGAGCGAGGGCGTTATTTCGGCTACCGAGTTCCGTTACTACACCGATTTGAAGGTTGGCGACAAGGTTGAGGTTTACGTTGAGTCTGTTGAGGACAAGGGTGGTCAGCTTCTTCTTTCGCACAAGAAGGCTTGCCAAATCAAGTCGTGGGACCGTGTTAACGAGGCTCTCAACAACGACGAAATTATCAAGGGTTACGTGAAGTGCCGCACTAAGGGCGGTATGATCGTTGACGTATTCGGCATCGAGGCCTTCTTGCCCGGTAGCCAGATTGACGTTAAGCCCATCCGTGACTACGATATCTTCGTTGGCAAGACTATGGAGTTCAAGATCGTTAAGATCAACCAGGACTACCGCAACGTTGTTGTTAGTCACAAGGCTCTCATCGAGGCAGAACTCGAAGCTCAGAAGAAGGAAATCATCGGCAAACTCGAGAAGGGTCAGGTTCTTGAAGGAACTGTTAAGAACATCACTAACTACGGTGTGTTCATCGACCTCGGTGGCGTAGATGGTCTCATCCACATCACAGACCTCAGCTGGGGCCGCGTAAGCGATCCAAAGGAAATCGTTGAGCTCGATCAGAAGATCAACGTTGTTAT
>JAZRCC010000138.1:0-16869 GCA_045635405.1 Alistipes sp. | reverse complement strand
CCGGAGCCAGACCCAACACCCGACCCAGAGCCAGACCCAACCCCCGACCCAACCCCTGACCCAGAGCCTGACCCAACACCAACTCCCGATACTACGGGGCTGTCGTGGGCAGAGTTGCCGGTGATTGTCGATGAGAATGGCGATGGCCGTATCGATAGCGACAATACGCTCTACTACGCCCACCACCTCTGTGCAGGCAGCGAGCGAAATGCACAGCGAACGGGTGCAGCACGCAACTTTACGGTATGTTACAGCGGCAAGCACCACTGCCCTGTGTGGGTTGCGGCACCACGCCACGCAATGTATGAGCAGAAGAATGCAAACCGTACCGATGCCTATGGTCGCGACCCAAAGATTCCGTCGTCGATACAGTACAATAGCAAATCGACGGGTGGCGGTTGCAATAAGGGTCATATGCTTGGCTCGGCAGAGCGACTCTCGTCGGCTGCAACAAATAGACAAGTATTCTACTACACGAATATCGCTCCGCAATACTCCGCTACGTTCAACACGGGCGGTGGTGCGTGGAACAATCTCGAAGACCATATCGACGGGCTTGTCTGTCGCGATACGCTCTACGTTGTTGTGGGTTGCTACTTCGACAAGTTCTCGAAAAATGGTGCTTCGGCATCGCCAAAGACCATTACGTTTGGCGGACGTGGCGATGTGTCGTGTCCTACGATGTTCTACTACGCACTGTTGCGTACTCGAAAAGGCTCGACCGGTAAGCGTGTGCAGGATTGTCAAGCCTCCGAGTTGCAGTGTGCCGCATTTGCGATCTGCCACAATATGCCGAAGGGTCACAAACCGCAGGCTGCCGATATGATGTCCATACGAGAGTTGGAGCGTCTGACAGGTTTTACCTACTTCAACAATGTGCCTAACGCACCAAAAGAGACATACAATCCATCCGATTGGCTGTAAGATAGTTGTCTAACAAGGTGATTTCTGCGTTACGCTCGCCCTCAAAATTCCTTTTGTTATACAACTTCAAACAAAAAGGGAGTGTCAATCAGGCACTCCCTTTCATTTTACAGGTAAATTTCTCGGACTACTTTTTGAAAGCCAATCCCAACTCGATATTATCATACTTCTCCAATAGGGATGTAACGCTTTTCAGCGCCGAGACCTTCGAGCCGAGAGCGATGATAAAGTCCATAAACTTCTCGGTCGGAAATAGCAGTTGCAACTCCTCACCGTTGATGTAGGCTTTGCCCTTGATATTGGCAAATTTACCAATGGTCAGCACAATCTCGTGTGTTGCTGCATCGAATGTATATTGCCCATCAATTGCCTTCTTGGCTATCGGCATAGAGAATGTGTTGTCGTTGTTGAATGTAATCGAGCAGAGCCCCTCCTTGATGCCGATTTTCGTAGCGATATCCTCGATTTTGCCATTGACTACCGATGATATTGCCGAGCCACCGAGCGATGTCAGAGTGTCGTTGCTCGAAAGTTTGGTCGCAGGGGCCGCATAGTGCCACTCGCCGACTATGGCAATTTGGGTCAGTTTGCCGCCCGTAGCACTATCGATGGCTTGGGTTGCGATACCTTTGAGTGCATCGAGCCACTGTTGAGCGTGTGCGTGTGGTAGAGCGATGCATAAAAATACGATTGCTATAATGTGCTTCTTCATAGTGAAAAGTGTTTTACATAGACAAATATAGCGAAATTTTTGTTGGCAAGGGGCGTTTTCCAAAAATTTATTTGTAACTTTGGTATTGCAAATAGAGTGTAGTACTAAAAAAATTTATATTCGTAAAATGAAAAAATTTCTGAAAATATTGGGCATTACTCTCGCCGTTCTTGTTGCGTTGATGTTGGTAGTGCCGATGGCTTTGAGCTCGAAGATTGGCGAGATTGTCAAGACCGAGGCTAATAAGATGGTTGCCGAAGGAGTCGCCATCGACTTCGCGAAGTTGGATATCTCGTTGTTCCGCCACTTCCCGAACGCCTCGCTCGAATTGGTCAATTTCGAGGTTGTAAGGGGTGCTGCCGAGCCCGAAACATTGGTGGCTGCCGAGCGTATCGAGGTGGCTGTTAACCTGTTCTCGATTTTTGGCGAGAGCTTCACCATCAGCAAGGTGTGGCTGAAACATCCCGAAATATATGCCGTTATCTCCAAAGATGGCAAGCCTAATTGGGATGTAATGAAGCCGTCGGATGAGGCAGAGCCCGTTGTAGAGGCGGTTGCAGAGCCCGTTGTCGAGGAGAGCGGTGCCGAGCCATCGTCGTTCCAGCTGTCGATGCAGAGTATCACCATCGACGATGCCGTGTTGTACTATACCGACCACTCGACCAATCTGCACTTCCACACAGCACCGCTTACGGTTGCTTTGTCGGGCGATTTGTCGGCTGCCGAGAGCACTCTGTCGCTCGATGCAAAGGCGGCGGATATTACCTTTGTCAGAGGTGAGACAACCTTCGCTTCGTCGCTTACGGCGGCTTTGTCGGGTCGAGTTGCCGCCAATTTGGTCGAAAACCGTTTCACGTTGGATGGCGTTCGCTTTGCGGTAAACGATGTGACTGCGATGTTGAATGGTTGGGTTGCTATGGCAGGCGACGATATCGATATGGATATTGCGTTGGACTGCTCGCAGAACAACTTCAAGAGCATATTGTCGCTTGTGCCGGCACTCTTTACACGCGATTTTAAGGATTTGACCGCCAATGGCGATGTGTCGCTTACCGCATCGGCAAAGGGTCGCTATGGCAAGGATTTGTTCCCATCGTTTGGCGTGGCGTTGAAGGTTGATAAGGGTAGTTTCAAGTATGCCGCTCTGCCAAAATCGGTGTCGGATATCGCAATAGACCTCGCCGTTACAAATGCAGGAGGCTCGTTGGATAATACGGTTGTGAAGCTGTCGAAGTTGTCGGCAGCATTTGGCGGACAGTCGTTCGAGGCGTCACTCGCAGCGTCGAAACCGTTGTCGGATTTGAATTTCGATGCCGCATTTAACGGTGCATTGAATCTCTCTGCCATAAAGGAGATATATCCGTTGGAGGATATGGAGTTGAGCGGAGTGATTACGGCTACGGCTGCGGTTGGTGGCTCTATGTCGCTTATCGATGCCAAGGCGTTCGACAAGATGCGAGTATCGGGTCGTGTGGCTATCGAGTCGCTCGGTGTAAACTACGGCTCGCTCCCTCCTATTACGATTAAGAGCAGCTCGATGTCGCTTACGCCGACAAAGATTTCGCTCGATGCACTTGCTCTGTTGGTTGGTCGTAGCGACCTCTCGGCAAAGGGCTCGTTGCAGAACTATTGGGGCTATCTGCTCAAAGATGGTACATTGAGCGGAACACTATCGCTCAACTCGACACTGCTCGATTTGAACGAGATTATGGCGTCGTTGTCGGCAGGCGAGAGCGACGAAAAACCAGCCGAAGCGGAGTCGGCTGCCGAGCCACAAACCGAGGCGGAGGCTGTGCAGAGCACGGCATCGGTTATCGAGGTGCCAAAGAATCTCTCGCTTACGCTCAACAGTTTGTTCAAGAGGGTTGAGTTCCAGAAGATGAATATCACCGATTTGGCGGGTAAAATCTCGGTGCGTGACGGAACGCTGTCGCTCGACAACCTCTCGATGGGTCTCTTCGATGGCAAGGCAAAGGCCTCGGCATCATACTCGACAGCCGACGTGAAGGCTCCGAGCGTGAAACTCAACGCCGCATTTACCGATGCATCGTTCAAGACTACATTCAAAGAGCTGGATATGATGCAGAGCATTGTGCCAATCTTCGAGAAGGTCGAGGGTCGCTATGCAATGTCGCTTGCGGCATCGATGACGCTCGACTCGACGATGTCGCCCGTGCTGAAATCTATCAACGGCAATGGTGAAATCAACTCGGGAAACTTCAAAATCTCAAACGTGAAGGCTCTCGATGTGCTTACGAAGGTCATAGGTGCTACGTCGGCAGTAAATCTTATCGAGACAACCTCGCCTACGATTATCTCATTTACGATTCGCGATGGCGGTATCATAACCAAACCTTTCACGCTGAAATTTGGCTCTACGGCACTCACTCTGTCGGGTGCTACGGGGCTTGACCAATCGATAGACTACAAGGTGAAGGTGGCTCTGCCAAAACTTACGTTGGCGGGCAAAATCGGAGGAACATTCTCTGCACCGCAGGTTAAGTTGGATGCTGCCACTATGGTCGAGGAGGCTCTCAAAAAGGTGGGTGTATCGACCGAGGATATCACGGCAAAACTTGTTGCCGAGGCGGAGACTGCCGGACAGAAGTTGATTGATGCAGCCAAAGCGGAGAGTCAGAAGCTGGTCGATAAGGCGTCGAATCCGTTGGCAAAGATTGCTGCCAAAACAGCGGGAGATTTGCTTGTCAAGGAGGCTGAAAAGCAGGCTGCGGCATTGGTCGAGAAGGCTCGCGAGAAGGCTGCGGCTCAAAAGCAGTAGTCGCACGACAGTATAGCATTCTTTTTGACAGATTTGGGGAGGTTGGCTCGAAAGGCTCACCTCCCCGATTTTGTTTGAAGCGGGTGGTAGGTAGGTTCGATGGCTTTCTACGAAAAATAGAAACTTTCGTGCGGCGGATAGTATAACTTTGTCCGAAACCAAAGTTGTTATGCTATGAGAAAATTCCTACTTATCTACACCATTTTGGCGACCCTGCTCCTATATTTTGGAGGTCGCTATGCACACTCCGAAAACGAACGCTTGCGACAAAATATCGCAGCGGCTCGTGAACATATTCAGACCTACCGCACGGCTGCCGACAAGGCTGCTGCATCGGTGCAGGTGTTGCGATTGCGGTGTGGCGAATACGAGGAGATGCACCGCAAGGATGTTGCCCGTATTGAGGCTATGGGGATAAAACTGCGACGAGTGGAGGCGGCTGCAACATCGACCACCTCGACCGAGGTGTCGCTTCGTACGCCGCTTCGTGATACGGTCATAATGCGTGATACGCTCATAATGCGTGATACGCTCGTCGTGCGAGATACCCTTCGCCTACGCGATACGGTGCGTCTGTTTCGTTGGCACGATGCGTGGGTGACGGTCGATGGGGCGATTTATCGTGATAGTGTTGAGTGCCGAGTGCAGAGCGTCGATACACTCCATCAGATAGTCCATCGCATACCTCGTCGCTTCCTCTTTTTCCGCTATGGGACAAAGGCTCTGCGACAGGAGATTGTGTCGCAAAATCCCCATACGAAGATTGTCTATACAGAGTATATCGCCATCGAACGTCGTCGCAGTCGTCGCAGATGATGTCGGCAGGAGGTGAAAAACTTGACGGCTTGATGACGATATTTCGGAAATTATTCGTATCTTTGAACTCTATGAAGCGAATCGCACTATTTCCGGGGTCGTTCGACCCATTTACTCGTGGACACGAGAGCCTTGTCGAGTCGGCATTACGACTCTTCGACAAGGTCGTTATCGCCATCGGCTCGAATTGTGCAAAGTCGGCACTGTTGAGTATCGAGCAGCGTCGAGCCCTTATCGAAACACTCTATGCGGATGATGAGAGGGTAGAGGTTGCCGTATATGATACGCTGACCGTCGATTTTGCCCACAAGGTGGGTGCTGTGGCCATTGTTCGTGGAGTCCGCAGCTCTATCGACTTCGAGTTCGAATGCACGCTGGATGCGGTCAATCGTCGCCTCGCACCGGATGTGCAGACCATCTTGTTGATGAGTGATGCATCATCGGCCCATATCAGTTCATCGACTGTTCGCGAGTTGCTGGCGTTTGGGCACTCGGTTGATGAGTATATGCCGACAAAGATAGACCTTTCGCAATATTTGAAGTAAAAACTATTTTTTTGAAGATATGAGTATGCAATTTACGGCGGAGATGATAGCGGGCCTGCTCTCGGGTACGGTTGTGGGCGATGCTTCCGCAAAGGTATGGACCGTGTCGTCCATCGAAGGAGGCAAGGAGGGAGGTTTGACCTATCTTGCCAACCCAAAATATGAAGAGTATCTCTACACCACAGCCTGCTCGGTTGTGCTTGTTCCAAGCGATTTTGAGCCAAAGCAGGAGGTGCGTGCTACGCTTATTAAGGTTGCCAATGTGGGCGAGTGCGTGTTGCAGTTGTTGCAGATGTATAACGCAATGAAGCCACAGAAAAAGGGCATATCGGAGCGTGCATCGATATCGCCAAAGGCAACTATCGGCAAGGATTGTTATATTGGCGACTTTGCGGTTATCGAGGATGGAGCAGTCGTAGGCGATGGTGCAAAGATATATCCACACTGCTACGTTGGCGATGGTGTGACCGTTGGCGAGAATACGATCCTCTATTCGGGCGTAAAGGTCTATGAGGGTTGTCATATCGGCTGCCGCTGTATTATCCACGCAGGCGTTGTTATCGGAGCCGATGGTTTTGGCTTTGCTCCCAATGCCGAGGGCGGTTTCGATAAGATTCCGCAGTTGGGCAATGTCATCATCGAGGATGATGTCGAGATTGGTGCCAACACTTGTATCGACCGAGCAAAGACCGATTCGACAATTATCGGTCGTGGCGTGAAACTCGACAACCTTATCCAAATTGGCCACAACGTGCAGATTGGTGCAAATACCGTTTCGTCGGCACAGACAGGTATTGCAGGTACAACAAAGGTTGGAAGCAACTGCTTCTTGGCGGGTCAGGTGGGTATTGCCGACCATATCACAATCGGCGACCGTGTGAAGATTGGCTCGAAGAGTGGTATCGACCGCAATGTTCCCGACGATGAGGTGCGTTTTGGCTCGCCTGCAATGTCGGGTCGTCAGTACTACCGTTCGTTTGCGGTATTCAAGGTGTTGCCAGAGCTATCTCGTAAGGTCGATATGTTGGAACGCAAATTGGCAGAGTTAAACAAAGAGGAGTAAACTAAAAAAAGGAAGATAATGAAAAAGCTATTTTTGATTTTGGCAATCGCTGCCGTTATGGTTGGCTGCGATAATGCACGTTGTGTAATCGAGGGCGATGTTCTTGGCGTTGCCGATGGTGTTGTGAAGATGGTGACATCCGACCGTCAGGCGGTGGTTTTGGACTCGGTTGAGATTAAGGGAGGACGTTTCAAGTTTGTTGTTAATGACGAGGAGCCACGTTTGGTTGCTATTACGAGCGACAATACCCGTATGGCGATACTCTTTACCGAAAGCGGTAAGATTAAGGTTGGTGGCAACTTCGAGTCCGATACCATTATGGCAACAGGTACCGAGTCGAACGACGCTTTGAAGGAGTATCTTACGGAGATGAAGCTGTTCAGCCAGCGTTATGCACAATCACTCGAAGAGCAACGCGATGCACTGCGTGAGGAGCATCGTGCATTCTACGAGGCTACGGTCGAGAAGAATATGGGCAACATTTTGGGTGTTACGCTCTACATTCAGGGCCGACTCCCAATGCTCCCCGAGAAGGAGGCTCTCGCTACATTGAATGGTCTGCCAGAGCATTTGCGTCGTTTGACTATCGTCGAGGAGGCTATCGAGCAGTGCGAGCGTAAAATGCGAGTAACCCCACAAGAGGGCGAGCCGTTGCCTCACTATATCGACACTGTGCAGCCCGACGTAAAGGGTAACGATATTTCGCTCAAATCGGTCGTTGAAAACCCTAAAAACCGCTACGTTCTGCTCGACTTCTGGGCATCGTGGTGTGGCCCTTGTATGGGCGAAATGCCATATCTTCATGATGCGTACAAGAAGTATCACAAGTTGGGCTTCGAGATTTACGGCGTGTCGCTCGATAGCAAGGCCGACGCTTGGCGTAAGGCTATCGAGGAGCAGTCGATGAAGTGGATTAACGTATCGCGTATCGAGGGCTTCCAGACACAAGCCGCATACGATTATGCCGTTAATTCGATTCCGTCGAACTTCCTTATCGACTGCAAAACGGGCGAGATTATTGCAACCTCACTCCGCGAAACCGAGGTTGAGGCGAAGTTGAAGGAGTTGCTCAAGAAGTAGTGCGAAACCGATAGTGCAACGGTTGCCATACTCGCTTTGTGCAACCGTTGCTCTTTTTTTTGCAGATTGCGATAGGATGATTTACCGAATATTGGGCATAGACCCCGGCACCAACTATATGGGTTACGGTGTGCTCGAAGTCGAGGGCAAGACTCTGCGGACGGTGGTTTTGGGCGATATCGATATGCACAAAATCACAGACCCGTACGCAAAGCTCCGCTATATCTTCGAGCGAATATGTGAGCTGATACGTGACTACGAGCCACGCGAGGTTGCTTTGGAGTCGCCATTCTTTGGTCGCAATGTGCAGAGTATGCTCAAATTGGGTCGAGCGCAGGGAGTGGCTATGGCTGCGGCGTTGAGTCGCAACCTCTCGGTTACCGAGTACGCACCGCTCCGCATCAAGCAGGCAATTACGGGCCGAGGCTCCGCTTCGAAAGAGCAGGTCGCTGCAATAGTGATGAAGGTGTTGTCGATTGCCGAGCCTCCACGTCATCTCGATGCAACGGATGGTATGGCGGTTGCTCTGTGTCACTACTACGCAACGTCGAGTCCGCTCAATGCAGTGATGGGCTCACGACGTGCAAAGGGGCTTGGCGGAGAGAAACTATCTCGCAAACGAGGCACGCAGTCGTGGGAGCAGTTCGTGCGTGAAAACCCCGATAAAGTTGTGCCATAACCTACTATTGGGTGTCGAAAGTGGGACATTTGAGGGGCGATTTTAAGAAAAATCAAAAAAATATTAAAAAATATTTGCGTTAATCGGAAATTCGCCATATATTTGCACTCGCAATTCGGCTCCGTAGCTCAACTGAATAGAGTACCTGACTACGGATCAGGCGGTTCCAGGTTTGAATCCTGGCGGAGTCACCAAGAGGGGGGGAGAGGTTAAAATCTCCTCTCTTTTTTTGCTATGAGGACACCCTTTTGTGCGTATGGTTGTGCTATGCTCACCCTGTCATCTGATAAAGGTGGCGGGCATAGATAAATAAAACGCTCCCGAAAGATTTGCTTTCGGGAGCGTTTCAATCAAACTTCGTTGGGTTTAGAGGGCATCGAATGCGAAGATATGTGCCTTCTCGGCACCCCAAGTCTTGGTCACTACTACACGGAGTTTAGTGGCCTTTACAGGAGCGAACGAAACCTTACGCAGACGCAGGTAGTTATCCTTATCCTTCTCCTCGAATACGCACTTCCACTCTTTGCCGTCGAATGCCTCGATACGGAACTTCTTTGCCATTACGTCAGGCATCTTCACACGCTCGGTAGTCGCCTCCAACTTACGCATACGCTTCGAACGCACCTTCAACTGCGAGTCGAAAATCAGACGGGCACCGCTGATTGTAACGGGCTTCTTCCACTGATAGACGATGCTCTCCTCGCCCGGTGCAACCCATACGCCGTTATCCTTCTTCTCCCACGTGCGGTCGATACCGTTACGCAAAATCTCGATATCCTTGCTCATCGTTGCACTTGCGGTCAGCTCCGATACTTTACGCCAACGGTAAGGCAGCAAGCAGTCGTCATCCTCCAACATCGCTTGTACTTGTGCGATATGCTTTGCGTGTACTTCGGCAGGCATAATGCCCTTCTCGATAGCCACTGCAGCACCCGTACCTGCTGCTTGTCCGAGCAGTGCACACGTTGCCATAACACGAGTAGCGGACAAACCCATATGTGTAGCCGAAATATCGCGACCTGCAAACATCAGGTTTGGAACATTGACCGAGTAGAGTACGCCAAACGGAATACCAAAGCCCTGTGGAACATCGTACTCAACCGAAATGCGACCCTTCTTGTGGAATGCATCAGGGTGGTGGTCGTCGAGTGTCCAACCGCCATAAGCAACAACGTCAGGGAAGTGACCTCCACTCAATACGTCGTGCTGTGTGAGGATATGTGGGCCTACGAAACGTACGTTCTCACGTTTGCCTGGCAATGAGCCAATCCAGTCGAGTTCATAGCCCTTGCCACGTCCGTCGGGATGATTTTTCATATACTCCCAAATGCCATAGACGATACGCTTCAACTCGAATTGGATGTCGTTGGCGTTGGCGATGGTGTCGAAGTTACCACCAAACTCACACCACCAGAAGTTGTTGTCGTGTGGGTGGTAGATGCGTTTGTAGTTGAACTTCACACCCGGAATGGTCGATTTTGGTGTGTCGTAGTTGAAGTCGTCGTCCGTAAAGTGGTAAGCCCATTCAGGAGCCTTGAACGGAACATCGACATCGGTCTTGCGGAGCTGCAACAATATGGAGTTACCCATAGTCTTGCTGTCGCCACCCTCTTGGAGATAGGTCTCATTGAACTCCGTTGGCAACTCACGACCACGGCGGAACTTTGCACCCGACAGACGGAGAATACCATCACCCGTACAATCGGCGAAGATTGTTCCGTTGATGCGATACTCGGTGTAGGCGTTGGTGTTCCACGCCTTAACGGCAGCGATACGCTCGCCATCCATCACAACATCGTTTACCGAGGTGTTGAGCAGCAACTTGATGTTAGGCTCTGTTACGACAGTCGAGTAGATGGCATCGTCCCACATCGTATAGCGTTGCAGTGGGTTGTAGTAGAAGTTTCGCAACTGCATCTCCTCCAAGATACCGGTCTCTTGCAACTCGTCGGTCTTGGCACCAACGATACCCATACGCATCTCGCTCGATGCGTTGCCACCCAATACGGGGCGGTCTTGAACGAGGATAACCTTCGCTCCGTGACGTGCAGCCGATACGGCAGCACAAACACCCGCCAAGCCACCTCCACATACTACGACATCAGCCGTAAGTTCTACCTGCTTCTTGACCGGAGCAGCATTCTGCTCGGTAATCATCTGTGCCGCTGCACTCAAAGGCATAACACAGACCATTACGCTGGCCATAATTTTGATAAAAAATTTCATAGATTAGTGTTGTTTATATGTTTTAACGATTTGTCCTATTGTTGCGGTGTTCCCGCAGGGTTGTATTTGAAGCCGACGCCCTTGTATGTTTCGATATATTCGTTGCCTATTTTGCGACGCAGACGGCGGATATGAACATCGAGTGTGCGATGTCCGATTACGACCTCGCCTCGCCAAACGTGCGAAAATATCTCCTCGCGAGTGAATATGCGGGAGGTGTCGGATTTGAGCAGCTGCAATATCTCGAACTCCTTGCGTGGGAGTGTAAATGTGCCGTTCGGAGTGGTTACCGTGTGGGTGTCGGCATTGAATAGCACTTCGCCTACGGGCTTGTCGATACGCTTCATAATTGCATTTATGCGACTGCACAAGATGCGTATCGCAATGGGCTTTGTGATGTAGTCGTCGGCTCCCGCTTTGTAGGAGTCGTACTGCAAATCTTCATCGCCCGCAGCCGACAAAAATACAATCATCACGTCGTGCAGTTGCGGATGTTGTCGGATAGCTTCACACGCCGTACGACCATCCATTACGGGCATCATCATATCGAGCAGTATGAGGTGTGGATGCGACTCTTCGGCAACAGAGATAGCCTCTTTGCCATTCGTAGCCTCATAGACCTCGTAGCCCTCTTTTGTTAGATTGTAGCGGATAATCTCGCGAATATCCTCCTCGTCATCGACAATCAAAATACGATGTGCCATAGCCTGATGCGTTGTGATTAAAACTCTACTTTTGGAGCCTCGCTGCTGCCCTCGCTGGCTTTGAACAGTTCGCTCTTTTCGAAGCCGAATATCGATGCCACGACCTTCGCTGGGAACTTCGCAATGGCGATGTTGTACTCCTTCACAACCTCGTTATACGATTGGCGAGCCACTGCAATGCGGTTCTCGGTACCCTCCAACTGCGACTGCAACTCCAAGAAGTTCTGGTTTGCCTTCAAATCGGGATATTGCTCGGCAATGGCGATAAGTCGCGACAATGCCGCCGTCACACCCTCTTGTGCTGCGGCAAACTCTGCCGTATTGCCTGCTACGGTGGTGGCTGCCGAGCGAGCCGCTACGACCTGTTCCAAGGTCTCCTGCTCGTGAGTTGCATAACCTTTGACGGTTGCAACAAGATTAGGGATAAGGTCGCTACGACGCTGATACTGTGTCTCGATATTCGACCACGCACTCTCGACGCTCTGTTGCAGCGTTACAAATGTGTTGTAGCTCGTCCAAAAATAGCCAACGGTGATAACGACAATAGCCAAAATTACCCAATAAATCTTCTTCATAACTCTTATGTTTTTGTGTTTTTTTCTCTCACTCTCTGCTTGCGGGGGCGTTGCCTAAAATCGGGAGCCTGCTCCACCGCCGCCGAAGCCTCCACCGCCCCAGCTGCCGCCTCCAAAGCCGCCACCACCGAAACCTCCGCCTCGTCCAAAGCCTCCTCCGCCAACGAATATGGCGCCTCCGTTGGCTTTGTACTCCTTTACCTGCGTCTGCTTTACGTGTCCGCACTCCGTGCAGACGAAAGTTTGCAGATAGAGGTCGAATTGACGATTTGATGATAATATTTGCGATGGCTGTTTTTGCAACGTATGCTTGTGGCACTTTGGGCAACGACGACTGTAATATTCGCTGATGCAGATGGCAACGACCATCAATACCAATATCAGTACGGCGGCCGTCACAAAGCCGATAAGAGCGTTCAACGCCTCCTCATCTTCGGCATCATCCCACCGCTCGCCACCTGCTGCCAGCAACTCGGCTATGGCTCGTATGCCCTCGACCATACCCGCATCGTAGTCCCCTTTCGAGAGGTGCTCGACCATATAGTTCTGCTGAATACGGCGACAACGTGCATCGGTGAGTGTGCCCTCCAAATTGAAGCCCGTTACAAATCGAATTTCGCGTTGGTTGGTTACGAGAAGCACTCCCAAACCATTGTTCGACCCTTTGTCACCAACTCCCCAACGGCTGAATAGTGCGTGGGCAAAACCGAATACGTCGCCACCCTCGATATCCTCTACGGCAACAACGGCAATCTGTGCGTAGCCACGTTGTCGCAGCGAGTCGCACGCACGGTCGATTTTGGCAACGGCTCCATTCGATAGAATATTGTCGGGGTTGGATGTGAAACGTCGGCTATCCGCAAGTTGAACATTTGGCACTTCGTCGATTTTGTAGGAGCGAGCCAATGCTGCACTCGTTGTCGATATGACGAGCAGAAGTAGGATTAAGGTGCGTTTCATCGAAAACAGACGTTTCATTATACAAAGATATAAAATCTTTCCCAAAAATGCAATTATAGAGATAATAGAGGTAAAAAAGGGTGGCGAAAGGGGATAAATCCACGAAATTTTTTTATCTTTGCACGATACTAATTAAAAATTGGGTGGTGCGAGCAGCTGCTTTTGCAGGCCGTAAGGTTGCGATATGCGTAAGTTGCTTACGCTCACACAATTTTGAAAAATTCTAAAATGATGACTACTATTATGAATCCTACCGAAGCCCCCGAATTGGAGGCCGTAGTAAATGTTGATGAGGCGGCTGCGGTCGCTATTGATGCTCTACAAGCACAGGTTGAAATGGAAAAGAACGCCGAAGAAGGCGATGTCCCACCTTCGGAGGCCGAGCCAATCGAGGCTGCGGTCGAGTGTGACTCGACTCTGCCCGATGTTGCGGTTGAGGGCCGAACAAAGGGCGAACTGGTTGTTATGTTGGCAGAGTTGCTTGCCACAGAGTGCCCTGTGCAGGAGATTCGTAACGAAGTAGATGCTATAAAGAGTACATTCTATCGCTTGCGTCGAGCGGAGGTCGATGCTCTGTATCGCAAGGCGGAGGCCGAGGGTGTTGAGGCAGAGATTGCTGAGGATGCCGATGAGTTGCGTTTGAAGGAGTTGCTGAAAATATACCGCGAGCGTCGCGACGAGCAGCTTGCCATATCGGATAAGACCAAAGAGGAGAATTTGCAGGCAAAGTTGGCAATTATCGAGGAGTTGAAGGGCTTGATTCAGAGCGAGGAGACTCTCAATGTTACTTTTGCACGTTTCCGCGAGTTGCAGCAGCGTTGGCGTGATATTGGTGCCGTGCCACAACCATCGGTCAAAGATTTGTGGGAGCGATACAATTTGCACGTCGAGAACTTCTACGACTTTGTGAAGATAAATAAGGAGTTGCGTGATTTGGATTGGCGTCGCAACTTCGAGCATAAGAGCCAACTCTGCGAGCAGGCAGAGGCTCTTGCTGCGGAGCCTTCGGCTGTCGATGCGTTCCACCGCTTGCAGAAACTTCACGATGAGTGGCGTGAGACAGGTCCTGTTGCACGCGAGTTCAAGGAGCAGTTGTGGGAGCGATTTAAGGCTGCATCGACCGTTATCAACCGCCGCTATCAGGAGCATTTTGATACCATTAAGGGCGAGCAGATTCAGAACTTGGAGCATAAGACGGCTCTGTGCGAGGCTGTTGAGGCACTTGCAGCTGCGGAGTACGCAAGCCACAAGTTGTGGAATAAGGCGAACGAGCGTCTGTTGGCTATTCAGGCCGAGTGGCGTACGATAGGCTTTGCACCGAAACGTGATAATGCCAAGATTTACGAGCGTTTCCGTCAGGCGTGTGACAACTTCTTCGAGAAGAAACGCTCATTCTATGCCGATGTCAAGGGCGAGATGGATGCCAACCTCCAACTCAAAGAGCAACTTTGCGAGAAGGCAGAGGCTCTTGCCGAGAGCGACGATTGGAAGGCTGCAACCGACCAACTGCTTGCACTGCAAGCGGAGTGGAAAAAGGTTGGTAGCGTATCGCGTCGTTATGCCGATGCGGTGTGGAAGCGTTTCCGCCGTGCTTGCGATAAGTTCTTCGAGCGTAAGTCACAATATTTTGCCGAGGTTGAGAACCAATATGTAGCAAACTTGGAGCGTAAGCGTGCTCTGATTGAGGAGATGTCGCAGGTCGATGTCAAGGGTATCACACACGATGCAATCAAGGAGTTCCAGCGTCGTTGGAGCGAGATTGGTTATGTGCCTATCAAGGCGAAAGATGAGTTGCAGACGCTCTACAAGGGTGCAATCGATCGCCTCTTCAATGCACTGCGTGGTGCGGGTCGCGAGCAGGCGATGGATCGCTTCAAGGAGCGAGTATCGTCGTTGAGAACTTCGGGAGAGCACCGTCTTCGCAACGAGCGTGAGCGACTCTATAACCGTGTTCGCCAGCTCGAACAGGAGATTGCAACATTGGAGAACAATATCGGCTTCTTCTCAAAGGGAGCTTCGTCGTTTATTGCCGAGGTCGAGGAGAAGATTGCCCGAGCAAAACGCGAAATGGCCGATACAGTCGAGAAGGTGAAGATGATTGATGGCGAGTAGCAGATAGTTAAGTAATCAAAAAAAACG
The DNA here is from genome assembly GCA_045635405.1 of Alistipes sp. Lineage (GTDB taxonomy): Bacteria > Bacteroidota > Bacteroidia > Bacteroidales > Rikenellaceae > Alistipes. The sequence goes on along the minus strand of JAZRCC010000138.1, from coordinate 1,667 downwards.
AGAAAAATATTTTTACAGAAGATGAATAACAGCAAACAGACGATTATAGGCTTTGTCCTGATAACGATTGTATTTTTTGGATATATGCTTTTCAACAACTACCAGCTTGAAAAGTATAATGAGCAGAAGGCATTGGAGAGTGCGGAACAGATTGCCGAGCAGGGTTCGGAGGCGTTGGCTGTCGAGGAGCCTGCTGCCGAAAAGCCTGCCGAGACAGCGACGGTGGAGGCTGCCGAGCAGATGGCAGACCCATTTACGAGCAGCAATCCTGTCGAGGAGATTGCACTGTCGAACGATGTGATTGATGTGCGATTATCGACTCTCGGAGCACAGATTGTGGATGTTACATTGAAAGACTATACGAAGTATGCTCCAAAAGATGAGCGTACGGAGTTGGTGCATCTGTTCGACCCCGAATCGGCACAATTCGACATTACGTTCTTCGTAAAGCACAACCTTCGCAATCTGCCTATTCAGACTCTGAACCGCAACTTCGAGAAGGTGTCGGTTGAGCGTCTTTCGGACAAGCAGGTGGCTACGTTGCGATTGCCGTTTGGCGAGGAGCGTTCGCTCGATTTTATCTATACACTCTACGACGAGAAGCGTCCCGAGCGTGACTATCTGGTCGATTTCGAGGTGCGTTTCAATAATATGGCGGAGCTGATGGCAAATCAGACGAGCCTGATGGTTGCGTGGTCGAACCGTGCATACCAAAACGAGCGAAGCTTCAAGAACGAAAATATGTATAGCACCATCGCCTATCGCTATCCTACGGAGGTTGGTATCGAGGATTTGGGCGTGTCGGAGGGTAACAAGAGCGACGAGATTTCGACCGCAGTCGATTGGATTGCATTCAAACAGCAGTTCTTCACGTCGGCACTTATTCCTCGTTCGTGCGACTTCAACTATGCCGATATCGCATACGACACGGCACAGGCAAAGTCGGGCTATATGAAGCACTACTCGATGAAGGGTGCCATAGAGTATCAGCCATCGAAGGCGGCGTACGACTTCTCGTTCTATCTTGGCCCTAACAAGTTTGCAGTGCTCAAACAGCTGACCGACGACAAAGGCGAGTCGTTGCAGATGGAGCGAATTATCCCGTTGGGTTGGATATTCTCGACCTATATCAGCCGTTGGATTGTAATCCCGACGTTCGACTTCTTGTGTCAGTATATCACATCGTTCGGTCTGATTATTCTGATTTTGACGATATTGGTGAAACTGCTCATCTTCCCACTTACCTATAAGAGCTATATGTCGATGGCGAAGATGCGTGTTTTGCGACCAGAGTTGGATGCTATCAATGCAAAATTCCCACGTCAGGAGGATGCAATGAAGAAGCAGCAGGCTACTATGGAGCTGTATGGCAAAGCGGGTATCAGCCCTATGAGTGGATGTCTGCCTATGCTGATACAGATGCCGGTGTTGATTGCAATGTTTCGCTTCTTCCCTGCCTCTATCGAGTTGCGTGGTCAGTCGTTCTTGTGGAGCGATGACCTCTCGTCGTACGATAGTGTTTTGGAGTTGCCATTCGAGATTCCGTTCTATGGCGACCATATCTCGTTGTTCTGTCTATTGATGGCTATTGCCCTCTTCCTCTATTCGCAGTACAACTATAAGCAGACTGCATCGTCGCAGCCACAAATGGCGGGTATGAAGTTTAT
>JAZRCC010000137.1:0-1951 GCA_045635405.1 Alistipes sp. | reverse complement strand
ATATCCTCGGCATAGAAGCGATAGTCGCGCAAATCGTCGATAAGTAGCTCGTATGCAGCGAAATAGTGTGCGTTCGGATGGCGTCGCACTAACTCGGCAATCGCAACTCGCAACAATGATTTACTCAACGAGTTCTCCTCTAAACCATCGCCTATGTGTCGAATGGGGCTGACCGTAAAAATCACCTCCTTGTTGCGGAATGCCGTATCGAAAAGTGGCTCGTACATCTCGACAATATCGCTAACTGTGAGCAGTTCGCGATTGAACATTGCAGCGGGATGCTTGTGGCAATTTGCAACGACTTCTCCGCTGCTTTTGAGCCTATAAACCCACGCTGTGCCGAATGTAATCAGGATGAAATCGCTCTGATGAAGAGCCGATTTCCCATCAGCAATTGCACTCTCAACGGCAGCCTTTGCCTCGTCAATCGAGTCGAAAGAGAGTTGCGAGTGGGCATCGAAACAGTGCCACAAGCCCGCTTGTTGCGTGAATCTCTCCTCGCCGATATGGCTACCGTGCCAATAGGCGTTCAGTGCCGATGCAATCGAGCAGGGGTTGAATGCGATGCCGAGAGGCGAGGTCGTCGTATTGAATTTTCGCACAACCAACCGCTCTGCCATATTTTGGGCAAAGCAGGAGCCGATAGTAAATATTCTCGACGAGTAATCAATCTGTTTTGCGAGAGGAGCAATCTCCAATTCGGTGCGAAATTTCATATTTTGACCTCTATTTTTTGACAAAGGTATAAAAAATTGCTATCTTTGCATAAAAGTTAATCCTAAATAAAACAAAATAAACTACAATGAGAAAGCTATTTTTATCTGCTCTGACGCTTCTGTTCGCACTGCCCGTATTGGCTGCGAATGCAGCAGAGGAGTTTGATGTGCGAGGCACCATTCGCACTATCGATGGCAAGCCGATTAAGGGTGTTGTTGTGAGCGATGGTCACACCGTAGTGGCTACGGCTGCCGACGGAACATACCAATTCAATCGCAACAAGGGTGCAGCATACGTCTACTATTCGTTGCCTGCCGAGTACGAAGTTCCGTTGCGTCACGGTGCACCTTGCTTCTACAAAAAATTGACCGACGACCGCATCTACGACTTCGTGTTGCGTCCGTTGCGTGGTGGTAAGGAGGATAAATTCCGCCTGGTATGTATTGCCGACCCACAGTGTCAGAACATCCGCCACGTCCACCGTTTCCGCACCGAGACTGCTCCCGATTTGAAGCGTACGGCAAAGCGTAGCAAAATGCCGTGCTATGCAGTTTCGTTGGGCGATATCGTCTATTCGGAGGGCCCTCGCAACGCCAACTATCTGATGCCGTTGATGAAGGAGGAGATGGCTGCCGAGAATATTGGTATGCCGTTGTGGCAGACTATAGGAAACCACGATAGCGACTACGAGCCTGTGAATACCGACGACCGCAACCCTACATTGACTATCCGTTTGCAGCGTATGTTCGAGGCGTCGTTTGGCCCACTCGACTACTCGTGGAACCGTGGCGATGCACACATCGTGTCGATGAACGACGTGGTCTATTTCATCAACAAGAAGGGCAAGAAGTCATACTATGGCGACTTTACCGATGCACAAGTTGAGTGGTTGCGTAAAGATTTGTCGTTCGTGCCAAAGAACAAGTTGGTGATTTTGTGCGTTCATATTCCGGTCGAAAATGGCACGAAAAAGGAGAATACCAAGAAGGTTTTGGCTATGTTGGCGGAGTATCCTAACTGCCGCATTATGTCGGGCCATACACACTATCAGCGTAACTACACCCACAAAAACGGCATTAAGGAGCATATCCTTGCTGCTGCATCGGGTTGCTGGTGGTGGTCGCGTAACAATGGCGACGGAGCACCTAACGGCTATGGCTTGTTCGATATCGAGGGCAACAAGATAACCGACTATATCTACAAGGGTGTGGGCTACGACGAGAAGTATCAGTTG
>JAZRCC010000136.1:0-4866 GCA_045635405.1 Alistipes sp. | reverse complement strand
CCAAATCGGTAAGAATGTGCATCTTTCGGGCGGCGTCGGTATTGGTGGCGTTTTGGAACCTGTGCAGGCGGGTCCCGTAATCATCGAGGACAACTGCTTTATCGGCTCGCGTGCTATTGTGGTCGAGGGTGCCCATATCTGTCGCGAGGCGGTTATCGGCTCGAATGTCGTAATCACCGGCTCGACACATATTATCGATGTCACCGGCTCAGAGCCCGTAACCTATAAGGGCTACGTTCCACCTCGCTCTGTCGTTATTGCAGGTACCTACCCAAAGGAGTTTCCTTGCGGTACCTACAATGTCGCTTGTGCTCTTATTATCGGTAAGCGTAAAGAGTCAACCGACAAAAAGACGACTTTGAATGAGGCGTTGCGAGATTTTGCAGTATCGGTATAAATCGATTTTATAAGGCCTTTGCTTTCTTCGTTCGGTTTTGGTGCGATGGTCACATACGCCGAGTATGCTCCCACCACCCCAAACCCGAGAGCGTTGCAAAGCCACTTCTAAAATCGATTTAGGGGTTAGAGGTATAAGGCCTTTGCTTCCTTCGTTCGGTCTTGGTGCGATGGTCACATACGGCAGGTATGCTCCCACCGCCCCGCCAATTTTAAGGTCGATTAAGGTCTTTTAATGTCGAGTAAGGTTGGCGGCGAAAAACACCATTAACAACCTTTAACCACCTTTAATCACCCTTTTCGGCAAAGCCGTTGCCGCAAAAAATAAAAATAGTATGATTTACCACTTCGATACACTTCAATCGACCAACGATGAGGCTCGTGATTTGCGATATGTCGAGGGCGATATTATCGTCGCTCGTCAGCAGACCGCAGGGCGAGGTCAGCGGGGTCATTCGTGGGAGAGCGTGGCGGGCGAAAACCTTACGTTTTCGTTGGTGCTGACACCCACATTTCTGCCCACTACGGAGCAGTTTAAGTTGCTGCAAACCATAGCGTTGTCGCTGTGCGATATGTTTGCGGAGTATGCCCTCGAAACCTCCGTAAAATGGACCAACGATATCTATGTCGGCGACAACAAAATCGTGGGTATTCTTATCGAACATCAGTCGATTTCGGCAACACTGCAACGCACGATTGTCGGCATTGGAATCAATGTCAATCAGCAGCACTTTTCGGAGGCTCTGCCCAACCCTACATCGATGGCGTTGGAGTTGGGTCGAACGCTCGATCTGGAGGAGGTTTTGGGGCGTTTCGAGCAGGCGTTCCGCAACCGCTATGCCCAACTCAAAAGTGGCGAGGCGGCGGGGTTCTCGGCGGAGTACAACTCGCGACTCTATCGACGTGGCGTAAAGGCACCTTACCGACGTGCCGATGGCACACCGTTCGAGGGCGTGTTGTGCGAGGTTATGCCGTGCGGCGAACTCATCATCGAGAGCGATACGCACGGGCGTGAGTCGTTCCTTTTCAAAGAGATAGAGTTTGTGATTGGCAGGCAAAAAGCGTAAAAATCGAATAAAAACCGCCTATCGTGATGTAAAATTGTTATAAAAATAACAATATCACGAAAAAATTATTATATTTGCACGAATTTAGTATATATATCGGCGAGCAAACAACGCAAAAACACATATAAATTATGGCTAATTTACCATCGAATTTGAAGTACTCCAACGACCACGAGTGGTGTCGTGTGGAGGGTGAGTATGCCTATATCGGCATTACAGACTTTGCCCAGAGCGAGTTGGGCGATATCGTATTTGTGGACATCCCAACTGCGGGCGAGACTTTGGCTGCGGGCGATGTTTTCGGAACAATCGAGGCTGTCAAGACCGTATCGGATGCCTTCACTCCTGTGTCGGGCACGGTTGAGGAGGTTAATGCAGCAATCGACGCCGACCCTGCTTTGGTCAATAGCGACCCATACGGCGAGGGTTGGATGGTTAAGGTGCTGATGTCGAACCCTTCGGAGGTTGAGGCTCTGATGTCGGCTGACGACTATGCTGCGTTTATCGCAAAATAGCGAACGAAATTTTTCAAACAATTCTAAAATAACAAAACTATTATGTCAAAAGTTACAGTTGTAGGTGCAGGTATGGTTGGTGCAACCTGTGCTAATGTATTGGCTTCGCGTGGTATTGCAAGCGAGGTTGTTTTGGTAGATATCAAAGAGGGTTTGTCGGAGGGTAAGATGTTGGATATGTTCCAGGCATCGGCTACCGTTGGCTACAAGACCAAGTTGGTAGGTGTAACAGCTCTCGATGCAGAGGGTTACAAGGCTACTGCAAACTCGGATGTTATCGTTATCACTTCGGGTATTCCTCGTAAGCCGGGTATGACTCGTGAGGAGCTTATCGGTATCAACGCAAAGATTGTTAAGGGTGTAGTTGAGAACGCTATCAAGTGGTCGCCAAAGGCTATCTTCGTTATCATCTCGAACCCTATGGATACAATGACCTACCTCGCATTGAAGGCTTCGGGTGTTGCAAAGCGTCGTATCATCGGTATGGGTGGTGCATTGGATTCGTCGCGTTTCCGTTGCTACCTCTCGAAGGCTTCGGGTGCCGGCATCCAGGATATCGACGGTATGGTTATCGGTGGTCACGGCGATACTACTATGATTCCGCTCGTATCGAAGGCTTCTATTAAGGGTGTGCCTGTAACAAAGCTCATCTCGAAGAAGAAGTTGGAGCAGGTTGCTGCCGACACTATGGTTGGTGGTGCTACCCTCACAAAGATGTTGGGTACTTCGGCTTGGTATGCACCGGGTGCAGCGGGAGCATCGGTTGTTGATGCTATCGTAAACGACACCAAGGCTATCATCCCTTGCTCGGTATTGCTCGAAGGTGAGTATGGTCAGGAGGATATCTGCTTGGGCGTACCTGTTGTATTGGGCAAGAAGGGTGTTGAGAAGATTGTTAAGATCGACCTCACCGCTGACGAGAAGGCGAAGTTCGCTGCATCGGCTGACGCCGTACGTGCCGTAAATGGTGCTTTGTACGAGATTGGTGCTTTGTAGTATCGGCCTTGTGCTAAAATAGGATTGGGGAGCAGTTTCGGTTGCTCCCCAATCTATTTTTATATATATGTATATAAGGGTTGTTAAGGGCGTTAGGGGTGTTAGGGGCGTTTTCCGCCGCTAACCTTAATCGACCTTATACAACCTTACTCGACCTTATTTGACCTTATCCTCGGCGGCTCGCTTTGGTTGCTTGTCCTATCCGTCGCAGTGCAGCACCTGCCCTACTTCACCACATAGCTCTTCTGCTCGATGTGGCGATAGTATTGCTGTATAAATGCCTTTATGCGTTGCTCGGTTTGGGCGAGTGCTGCCGAGTCGGGTTGCTCCGTAGCGATTTGGCTGCCGTCGGCTGTTCGCACCTCCTCGATTTTGTCGTTGTTGAAGATGTAGGAGTACGAATCGTCGAACGCCTTGAAGAGCTCGTTATCCCACACCACCACCTCTTTGCTGCTACACTCGCTACTCAAATCGCGACCGTATGCGAAGTAGGGCTTGGCATACCCCATCAGACCGAGCAGTGTCGGCATAAGGTCGATTTGCGATGCGGGTGACGTATATCGACCCTGCAACGAGCCATCGCCCTTGTAGATAAAGCCGATGACGTGCAAATCGCCAGGCGAGAGTTGCGTCAGATGGTCGTAACGCTCGCACGAGACGTGGTCGGCAACAAATACAAATATTGTACGCTTGAACCACTCCTCTGTGCTATACTTCTCAAACCAATTGCAGAGCGTGCGGTCGAGGTATGCGGCACAAGGCTGCATAGGGGTCTTACCCTCTGGCAAAATTGCCTTCCAATCGTCGGGAGTGACAAACGGATGGTGCGACGAGGTGGTAAATATCGATGCGAGGAACGGCTCTTGCATCTGATTAATCTCCTCGCCCATAAAGTCGATGAAGCGGTGGTCCCAAATGCCCCAATAGCCGTCGAAGTCGTCTGTTCCGTAGCGGGCCTCGTAATCCTCCTTGCTGATGCATCTAGTAAAGCCTGCCGAGAGGGCATAGGCGTCGAAACCCATCGAGCCACGCTCCGAGCCGCAGAAGAATGTGGTTGAGTAGCCCTCGTCCGCAACAATTCGTGGCAGAGGTCGGCTCTCTCCGAGCGACTCGCTCATTAGCACAAACGGCTTGTCGAGTGACGGAATGGATGCCCACACCGATGGCAGTGCCTGAATCGACCGCTTGCCGTTGGCATACATCCGCTCGAAGCAGAGGCTATGCTGCATCAGCGAGTCGAGGAATGGTGTGTAACCCTTCGTCGGCTCTCCCTCACGGGCGTAGATATCGGGACGCAGCAGGGCGGAGTGCTCTGCCGACATACTCTCTAATACCATCACGACGATATTCGGACGCTCTGTGCCATAGAACGACGAGTCATTGTCGCTCGGTGTTGGGTAGTGGTATGGCTGATAGATTTGCGAGAGTTCTGCCTCGTCGAAGTATTGCGGAACGGCGACCTTGCTATCGCCTGCTGTGCGGATGATACAGAACGGGTTGCTCAATACGATATTTGCTTTGGCTCCCGTACGGGCAAATTTCAGCGAATATGGTATTGCGGTCGGGCGTGCCATACGGGTCCAACCACCACGAATACCACCTATGGCGAGTGCTACGACCGCCAACAACAGCAGTAGCGAACAGGCATAGTAGTAGATGCCACGAAAGAGCACCTTCGGCACCTTGTTGCGACGGTATGCCCACCCCACGATGAGAATCAGGCCGATGCCGATTGCAACCAAAGAGAGGTTTTCGATGGCAAACTTGCCTATGAGTTGCAGCGAGTTGGAGTTGTCGGCAAAGAATATCTCTTCGGCAGTAAATCGCTTCTGAACATAGCGGAAGTAGATTGCATCGGCAAAGTTTACCGCCACGCATATCGCCACAACGAC
>JAZRCC010000135.1:0-4323 GCA_045635405.1 Alistipes sp. | reverse complement strand
AAATCATCGGGCGTGCGTGTGAAGGTCGATGATGAGGTAGTTTACGACAATCTCCTGTTTAGCCTCGCTGTGGGTAACTGTAAATATAATGGTGGCGGTGTGCAACAACTTCCGAAGGCGGTTGCCGATGATGGTTTGTTGGACGTTACGCTGATTAGTCCGCTCCATTGGTGGCACATCTTGTTCCGTTTACCACGACTGTTCAACGGCGGTATCTACTCGATAGGTCACGTGTCGCACGTGCAGGGTAAGCGGGTGCGTATAACCTCGTCGCCAGCCATAGCACTCGAAAGCGATGGCGAGCTGATGGGCGAGACCCCTGTCGATATCGAGGTCGTAGAGCAGGCTCTGCGAGTCGTTGTCACACGGGAGTTCAAGGAGCGACACCGATAAAGGTCAAAAATTTTGGTTTGAGCACCTCTTTTGAAAAAGTTTGCTTATATTTGCAGCGAAATAAAGGGGTGCTTATTTTTTGCGGGCATTGTATAATCTGTCAAAGAGTGTATGATGGCAAAACGATAGGCTGAGATTATACCCATCGAACCGAAACGGGTAATGCCGGAACGGGAGTGTGAATAATCACTACATACCCCTTTTCAAACTGTTTAATTAAATTAAAAGTTATGAAAAGGTTTTTTCTTTTAGTGGGGCTATCTGCCCTCGCAGCATTGGCCGCACGCAAGGCGGCTGCACAAGATGTGACCGACTCGGTCAAAGTTTATCGTATTGAGACAGTGGCAATCACGGCAGTTCGAGCCGCTGCACATCAACCTATCGCACAATCTTCGCTCTCGTCCGACGAGATAGCTGCCATTAACTATGGCGAGGATATGCCGACGTTGTTGTCACGTCTGCCGTCGGTTGTCGTAACCTCCGAATCGGGTACGGGCGTAGGCTCTACGGCTTTTCGTGTGCGTGGTACCGACCCTACGCGTATCAATGTGACGATGAATGGTGTGCCGATGAACGATGCCGAGACCCACTCCGTATATTGGTATGATACGCCCGATGTCGGCTCGATGGTCGGCTCATTGCAGCTGCAACGTGGCGTTGGAACATCGACCAACGGAACGGGAGCCTTCGGAGCTTCGTTGAATATGACGACACAACCGCTTGCGACCGAATTTCGTGGCTCGGCATCGCTCTCGTACGGCTCATTCAATACCAACAAGCAGTCGGTGGCTATCGAGTCGGGTCTGCTGGGTGGCCGTTGGGCTGTTGGCGGACGATTGTCGCACATCGGTAGCGACGGCTATATCGAACGTGCGTCGTCGAAGATGCTGTCGTATATGTTCCAGGCGGCATATTACGGCGATAAGACGATGGTGAAACTGCTCTCGTTTGGTGGTAAAGCTCGTGTCTATCTCACCTATACGGGCCTTACGGCGGATGAGATGGCGGAGAATCGTCGTCGCAATGTCGAGGGCGAGATTATGGGCCCTCTGCACGATGCGGCAGGCAATATCCGTTACGATGCGGATGGCAACCCCGTTATGGGTGTGGTGGGCTATTACGACGACCATACCGACAACTATTTGCAGTTGAATAATCAGTTGGTGATAAGCCATATATTCAACGACTGCTGGTCACTCAGTGCTACGTTGCACTATACGCGAGGCGATGGCTACTACCAAAACTATAAAAACGACCAGAAGTTGAGCAAGTATGGTTTGCAACCTATTCGAGTTGATAATGTCGATGTCAAGCGTACCAACTTGGTGCGTCGCAAATCGATGCTCAACGACTTTGGAGGTGCGGTTGCATCGCTTAACTATCGCACCAAAAAGGTGGCGTTGTCTATGGGTTTGTCGGCAAATATATATGATGGTGTCCACTTTGGCGATATCTTGTCGATGCAACGCGTAGAGTCGTTCGAGCCGGCGGAGTACTACCGCAATGCTACCCGAAAATACGATGCCAACATCTTTGCGAAGGTCGATTGGCAGGTGGCTCGTTCGCTGAATTTATATGCCGATGTGCAGTATCGCCACATCACGCATCGCATATCGGGCGTAAATGACAACTTCGACGATGTTACGGGTGCTCTGCAACGCCTCGATGTCAATCGCCACTACAACTTCGTAAATCCGAAACTCGGCGTAACATTCTCTCGCAATGGCCATACGGCATACGGCTCGGTGGCGATGGGGCAGAAGGAGCCTACACGAAACAACTTTACCGATATACGCAGTGGCGAGTATCCGACCGCAGAGCTGATGATTGATGGTGAGTTGGGTTATCGCTACGAGTCGAAACTCCTTACGGCGGGTGTGAATTTATACTATATGTACTATCACGACCAGCTTGTGCTGACGGGTGAGTTGTCCGATACGGGCGAGTTGTTGTCGCGCAATGTTCCTCGCAGCTACCGCCGAGGCATAGAGTTGATGTTGGCACTCTCGCCACTGCATTGGCTTACGTTTGAGGCGAATGCAACATTGAGCCAAAACCACATTTTGGACTATACGGACTATATCGACGATGTGCCGTTCTATCGTGGTCGCACGACTATTGCCTACTCGCCGTCGGTAGTTACGTCGGGTGCGGTATGCTTTTCGGTTAAGGGCTTCGATGCTTGTTTTGCGGTGCGATACGTCGGTAGCCAATATATGACCAATGGCGAGTATGCCGATTTGCGATTGGATAGCTATACGGTTGCCGATTTGCACCTAGCCTACACGTTGCCCGCAAAGCGTATGGAGAGGGTGCGATTTGGCATAGCACTCAACAACCTCTTCAATGCGGAGTACTGCTCGAATGGCTATGGTGGCTCGTGGTTGGAGGGTGCGACGTTGGCAGACCGCAAGTCGTGGGCGTGCTACTTCCCACAGGCGAAGTTCAATGTGTTGGCAAATGTAACGGTTAATTTTTAGGCGTAAATGATGGATTGGCGATTGGCATTGCAGGTGGCGGGCGTGTTGCTCGGGTTGTGGTATCTCTATTTGGAGTATCGTGCCTCGACGTGGCTATGGGTCGTTGGTGTGCTGATGCCCGTAGTCCACGCAGCGTTGTATCTGCGACAGGGTTTGTATGCCGACTTCTCGATGCAACTCTACTACGTTGTGGCGGGTATATATGGTTTGTGCGTATGGCTGTGGTATGGCAAACGCTCCTCGGCAGGTGGCGAAGGGTTGCATATACGACCTATGCCACGACGAGTGTGGACAATATCGCTCATATCGGCTGCGGTGGCTTTCGGTGCGATTTATCTGCTGCTGAAACACTTTACCGACTCAACGGTGCCCGTATGGGATGCCCTGACGACGGCTTTGAGCGTTGTGGCGATGTGGCTCCTATCGCGGAAGTATGTCGAGCAGTGGTTGTGGTGGTTGGTGGTCGATTTGCTGACCGTCGGGCTCTACTTCTATAAGGATATTCCGCTGACGGCTTCGCTCTATATGCTCTACTCGTTCTTGGCGGTGGTGGGGTATCGACGTTGGCTCGGCGTGTGGCGAAAATCTGCGGAGCGGGGTCAGTGACGTGGCACAATGCTTGCGGTGAGAGAGTGTGTAAATCAAAAACAAAGTACAACGATGAAAAAATTTCTACTCTCTGCCGTCGTAACGGCACTCTTTTTCTGCAACTTTACCGCCTGCTCCCCAACGAGTCAGTGGAGTCGCGAGGAGCGTCAGTCGCTCCGTGAGATGTTGCGTGATTATCGCCGAATGGTCTATCTGAACAACCTCTCCGAGGCGGAGTATATGCTCTTCTCGGACGATGTTGCCTCGGCAATCGAAACGGCATATCCGCTCTATACGACCTTTATCGAGATGCCTGCCGTAAATGATACGGTGCAGTACTATGTCGTGACGACCATCGTCGAGCAACTCAACACCGATGCCCGCAATATGCGACACCTCTTCCCTTATAAGATGTTGGTTGCCGATTCGATTTTGCCTTCGGGTTTGGACCGCATACAGCAGAATGCGTTCTACAAATGTCTGTCGCAGCGTGTCAATCAGACATATCCTACGCTCGAAGATTTTATCTATGCTGTGGCTGCCGATACGACTACAAATTCGGCCGTAGCAAATCTGCAACGACAATGTGCATCGGAGTTGTTCGGTTGGACGGTTGAGATTGTCGAGGTTGATGTTGTAAACTAACGCCTACGCCGTGCGAGTGCCGCGACCTATACCGCGACGCATTCGGCGAAGATATGAGGCTTGAAGTGGCTTGCCGCAGAGGGTGTACGTGAGTGCAATAACCTCGGTGGTGAGCCATTTTATATGCTCCTTTATGTGCAGCATCGTCACAGCATTGTTTAGCTCGGCACGGTAACGCTGACTGCGACCGACATTGAACGCCAAGCGGTCGAAGTAG
>JAZRCC010000134.1:0-5240 GCA_045635405.1 Alistipes sp. | reverse complement strand
GGTCTGCACTCGCTCTGCTGACCGCAGTTCGAGTCCCGATGCGGTTTGGCTTCTTGAAAGGGGTATTAGCGACGTTAGAGGCGTTAGGGGGGGCTTTGCTGCTTTGCAGCAACGGCTTCGCCGAAAAAAGGTGCTTAAAGGCAGTTAAGGGTTGTTAATGGCGTTTTCTGCCGCCGATATTACTCGACTTTACTTGACCTTATCTGACCTTAAAAACCTTGCCCTCGGCGGCACGTTTTTCACAGGCCCCCTCCGCTTCGCTCGTCCCCCTAACTTTTGGGGACAATATTTTAACCACCATCGCTATTCCTTCCCGAAGTTAGGGGAGGTGCCCGTAGGGCAGTGGGGTCTGTCATCGGCAAAGCCGATGCGGCCTCGCCGAAAAGTCGAGCAAGGTCAAATAAGGTCTTTTAAGGACGAGTAAAGTTTTTTGTTTTTCGCTTTGGTTGCTACCCCTAAACTCCCTAATCTCCCTTTCACGGCGTGCTGCCACAACAAGAGGCTGCTCCCCGATAGGAGCAGCCTCTTACAGTGAGTAGGCTTTGCTGTTACTCGACCACGCTATAAATCGAGCTTACGGATGATGCGGTGATACCCGTAAATGCGTTGGCGTTTGCCTGTGCGTAGTTGCGTTGTGCAGCGGTGATTTTAATCGATTTAGGTGCAAAGTTCTTCTCGTGAACTACCAACTTCTTCAAGTAGTCATATTCTGTCAAATCGAGGTTCGAAACACCCGTATAGCTCGACAAACTAATCTTCTCAACCTTTGGCATCATAGTACTCGAAGGGATGGTGTAGATGCGTTTGCCATACGCGATGTTGAACGAACGCAACGACGGATAGGATGTTGCGCCGTAGGAGACAATGCCGTAGCTACCCGTATCGACTGTCAAATCTTCGAGCATAGGATAGCTGCCCAAGGTGATTGCGGGCTCGTTAGCACCAGCCTCTCCGATAATGTACAACTCTTTTACGTTCTCACCATTGCCGATATTGACAGCACCGTGAATGCTATTGATATGTATGTTTTCGAGCAACGCCGTAGGAGCGAAGGACAAATCGTTTTGTATGTAGAGGTGGAGCAGTTTCAGCGATGTAGGGGCTTTGAATGCGTGTATCTCCTTAACGAGAATCTCGGCACTTTCGAGCGAAGTCATACCCGACAAGTCCAACTCGTCGAAGCACCACTCGCCAGCCAGGCTGCTCTTGTTGATAATCAACTTCTTGGCACCAGTCAGATTTGACCAACCCGTAGGCAAAATATTACCCTCGTTGCAATATATCACAAGCTCCTGAACGCTCGCCTGTGCAGGTGTAAATGCCAAATTGGTGAACATTCCACCACACTCCAAATACTCGATTTCGTCCATTGCAGCAAATTGGGTGGTCATCGACGCATCTTCGCCATAGACTGCCGACAAATAGAGCTCTTTCACACCCTTTGGAGCTCCCGAAGGGAATGCCATACCACAATAGTTGTAGAGCTTCGTAACCGTGAGGTTGGTGCTATTCAATGCGTTGGCATTCGGAATATTAAGCGTGAGCAGATCGAGCGAAAGATTCGAGATGTCGAGCTTTCCGTATGGTCTGAATGCATTGATATTCACCATTTTAAGTGTTGGGCATACCGAGAGGTCGAGTTCGAATCCGTTTGGAGTATCGCCAATGCCGAAGCACTCCAATTGTGTCAAATTTTCGAGTCCGACAATCTTCTCCAACATTGGCACCTGACCCAAAGAGATAGATTTCAACTTGGTGTTTGCCGAGAAGTCGATGCTTGGCACCTTGGTCATCATAATGTTGAACGCTTCAAGCTCTTTGAGTGTGCCGAACTTCAATGCACGCAACGACATTGCAGGGTCGGTGTCGCTTCCTAAATTCACATCCAGCTCCTTCAACCCCGTAAAGTATTGCAGACCATCGAGCGAGAGGGCGTTGTTCATTGGTATTGCGATATTCATCTTCGTGAGTTTGGCAGCTTCGCTAATCTTGATAAAGCAACCCGTAGTGAACTGCATATCCCAAGTCTCGTCGTTGAATGTTGGGAGAGGTTGGAGATTGAGGTCGTAGAGCGGAGTGTAGCTACCGCCAATAAAGTTGCCGTTCTCGTCGTAAATATCTCCCTCGATGTTGCCGAAAAAGAGGATATTTGCAAAGTTAGGGTCGCTGATATAGGCGTAGTCTGCAAGCAGTTTTGCCTCCGTAAGTTCGAATCCCTGACGATATGCCGAACCCGCAACCAATCGCTGATTGAAGTGGGTGTTCTGCACACGAAAAGCACCTGCCGAGGTGTTTACCATAATATCCGCCATTCGACCTGCGGGGTTGCCTTCGGTGAAGTCCAACGGCATCATCCACATCCATAGTGTAGCTGTTTCGCCCGGCTCCAACACTACATCCTCGACTTCGAGTACCGACGAGTTGCTTGGTGGAACGCCGCCCCAATCGCCCTTGTTGTCCAAATCCAACTTACCCGTTGTGGCATCGAGGCAGAGCGTACCCTGCATAATGTCATCCTCGTTGGTCGAACGATATACCAAACTGTTGATATCCAGCGTGCGGGAGGTGCTGTTCTTAATCGAGAAACGCATCTTGGCAAAGATGTGGCCAAACTCCATCTTCAATTCGAGGTTGCCATCCGCATCGAAGTGGCTCGCTTCGAGTGTAATCGGACGCGAGTACATATAGTCGCCGTGGTAGAGGTGCTCGGTTGTGTTGTCGCCCTTTTGGAGGAGTGCACCGAGCGAGCTTCTCAAATATGGCTTTGAGACGTTGTACATACTCGATACGGCAGAGCCATAAGGGTAGTAGGCAACGATGGTCTGACCCACTTCGAGTGTAGGTAGCTCGAAATAGACATCGGGATCGGCATCGTACGTAAAGAGAGCCGTCTCGCCATCGGTCGTATTTGTGAAACGGTAGTGGTCGGTCTCCCACCACTCATCCGTGCCGTCGGAGTGGCCCAATACGATGCCGATTTTATCGACACCCTTCTGCCAGCTGAACGAGGTTTTATCCTGCTCGGTGCCGTGAATTGCTCGCACGTCGTCAGCCTCTATGGCCTCGATTTCGATGGTTTGCTTTGGTTTTGGCAATGGTGTTGCGATATCGTCTGTATCGCTTACGGTGCAGCTGCTCATCGCCAACAAAGAGAGGGCTGCCAATAGTAGTCTATACTTTTTCATACTCTGTCTTTTGATTAAAAATGTTTAACTAAAACCACTGCTCCGATTCGTCGCCATAACCCATCGATGGGTTTTCGTCGTAGTTGAGCAGTGTCTCTGCAAAGCCCTTTTCGCACGCAGCATCGAAGCTCTCTATGCAAGGGGGCTCATACCTCTCTGTTTTCGGTTTTGTCATCTTCATAAAAGTTCTATTTTTTTCGTTTGTGTTAGTTTTCGGTTTGGGGTGCGACCTATGGATATGCGTGGGTTGCGGGAGGTCGCCAAATGGGGCAAAAAGGCAACTCCCGCACTATGTAATATCACGCATAGCGGCGGAAAACGTACTGATTTTTAGTCTGTTGATATTTTTGGAATGGGCAGTAGCCATCTGCCTGCACGCACCGTGCAGGACTCTCCTATTTACAAGGGTTAGCCAATAGGGGGGGGTATTTAGACAGAATCCCATAATGCAAATATATAAAATTTTTCGCAAATTATCAACTAAATGCCGCAAAAAATTCTTTTGTCGAAATTTCTCTAATCTCGCTTATTTTTTCTACCTTTGTAGTATCGTACAAAGCCGAAATCGTATTATGCCGCACAAAATCACCCTTACGCTAACTCCCCGCGAGGCCGCCGATGTTGAGGTCTATCGCTCGCGTGCGGCTCGTCAGCTGGGTATTAAATCGAGTGATATAGCCCTGTTGCGAATTGTCAAGCGTTCGGTGGATGCACGCCATCGCACATTGAAGGTCAATCTCGGTTTGGAGGTATATGTCGATTGCGAGGAGCAACCCAAAGAGGTACACTTCGACTACCGTGCGGTCGATGCAGCCCCTGCCGTCATTGTGGTAGGTGCAGGCCCTGCGGCACTCTTTACGGCACTTAATCTTATCGAGCAGGGTTTTCGTCCGATAATCTTGGAGCGAGGCAAGGAGGTTGTCGCACGAGGTAAGGATATCGCCAAAATTCAGCGTAATCAGGGCATAGACCCCGACTCGAACTACGCTTTTGGCGAGGGTGGTGCCGGAACATTCTCCGATGGCAAACTCTTTACACGCAGCAAGAAGCGTGGTGACTACAACCGTGCTTTGCAGCGTCTTGTGTCGTTTGGTGCTTCCGAGGCAATTCTCTACGAGGCACATCCTCATATCGGCTCCGACCGCTTGCCACGCATTATCGCTGCCGTTCGCGACAAGATTCGCGAGTGTGGCGGTGAGGTGCACTTCTCGCAACGTGTCGTAGAACTTACGATGCGTAACGGCTTCGTAACGGGTGTCCGTACCGCTACGGGCGACCATATCGAGGCACAGGCGGTTGTGTTGGCTACGGGTCACTCTGCCCGAGATATCTATGCGATGTTGCACCGACAAGGCGTTACGGTCGAGGCGAAACCCTTTGCTATGGGTGTGCGTATCGAGCATCCGCAGGAGTTGATAAACCGCATCCAATACCACGGCTCTGCCGATATGGAGTATCTCCCATCGGCATCCTACTCGTTGGTTGAGCAGGTTGGCGGACGAGGTGTCTATTCGTTCTGTATGTGTCCTGGTGGCTTTATCGTGCCGGCAATGACCGCGGCGGACGAGGCGGTAGTGAATGGTATGTCGCCATCGCATCGCAACTCGCCCTATGCCAATTCGGGCTTTGTTACGGAGATTCGTATGGAGGATTTTGCCCATCTGCGGGCTGCGTATGGCGAGTTGGCGGGTCTTGCGTTCCAACAGCAGTTGGAGCAGGCGGCACGTCGTGAGGCTCCCCAACATCAGATGGCTCCGGCACAGCGTGTCGATGATTTTGTTGCAGGGCGAGCGTCGCACTCACTGCCACGTTGTTCGTATGTTCCGGGCGTAGTTCCGTCGAGGCTCGATAGGTGGCTGCCCGACTTTATGGGGGAGCGTCTGCGTCGTGCGATAGCCATATTCGACAAGCGTATGCACGGCTATCTGACTTCGGAGGCTCTGGTCGTGGGTGTTGAGTCGCGTACATCGACTCCGGTGCGTATTCCTCGTGATACGGCGACGTTGATGCATCCGCAGGTCGAGGGTCTCTTCCCTACGGGCGAGGGTGCAGGCT
>JAZRCC010000133.1:0-2689 GCA_045635405.1 Alistipes sp. | reverse complement strand
AACCTCCGCCACTTTGGTAAGCGAGGTTCCAAGCAGATGAAGGATTACGACTATAAAGAGTCTTCGAACAACGTCGGAATGGGCAGAAGCAACTCTTCTCGCTCGTATGGCCCAATGCGAAGATAGTGTCGTACAACATAGTATGCTGATGTTCTTGATGCAAGTCGAGCCATCGGCAGGGAGTGAGGTTTTAGTAGTTCCCCTCACTCCTTTCTTTTTTGTATATGTTGTTGTGATACGAGTTGTGCGACTATCTATCGGTTGGCGTTTGATCTCAACGTATAGAGCGTAACGGTTGGATTGGCACCAACACGCATACAAAAGCCAACGCTGCCTATGCCGTCGTTGATAGAGAGGTAACCCTCCGCATCGCTGCCATAAAGTCCACTCCACTCGCTATACATTGCCATTGCAGGTGACAACACGACCGAGCCTATGCGACACTTTATTTGTGTTGCGTGGACGTGTCCCGCAAGGGTCAAATCGGACTTTCTGCCCTCTTTGAGCTTATCCCACAATTGGGGCAAATGGCTGACCGTAATATTGAATATCGTATCGGGTAACGACTTGTAAAGATGCGTTGCGTCGAATTTGTCGGGGACATTAAACGAGTGTCGATATTCGAGCAGTTCATCCGAAAACGCCACACCCGTCACGGCTACAGAGTCGGCACCTCGCCTGATGTAGAGTGTCGAATCGCAGAGCAGAGTCCACCTCATATCAACAATCTTATCCGTTAGCAACCGCACATTTTCGGCTCTTGGCAGTGTGATGGTATCTTTGACATAGACCCCGACATCGTGGTTGCCCAATACGGCAACTACCCCATCACGACTCTGTATTGCCGAGAGTTTTTGCGACACACGTTCGCTCAATTCGCTATGGCGGATATGCACCAAATCACCACTAAACACCACCAAATCGCCCTCCTGACGATTGATTATCTCGACAAGATTATCAATCTCACGCTCCGCATCGAGCAACGAGCCGATATGCAAATCCGAAAAGTGCACTATTTTATAGCCATCGAATGCGGCAGGTATATCTTTGTGGCATATTTCGAACTCCTCCACAACAATATCTGCTCGTGTCACCGCCACACCATACGCCAACGTAGCACAGACCGCTGCGGAGGCTGCCGTTGCGACAATCATTGCAATCGATGACGATTTGGCGACAAACGCAATCACATAGAATGTTAGCCGCACAAGGGTTATAATAACATATATGGTAAATACCCACGACACCACCGTAGTTTGCCACTCCGCATTATCGCGAAAGAGCTTAAACATTGCCATCACGCCCAACGGCAAGAGGTTGGCCATCGTAAGCAATGCTACGACAATACGCCTCCAACACGCACGCCAATCGACAAACCATCGGCGATAGGCTTTATAGTCGAAATAGATGACGACCAGAAATATTGCAACAAAAATTGTAGTAATCATAGCGACAAAGGTACGCTTTTAGGCGAAAAATACAAAGCACTCCTCCAAAAACCGCAAACTATGGCATATTTACGCCATCGGCAGCTGCACACAATGGCATATAAGTTGAATAGTGTGAGCGTTGGTATAATTTTCAAATACAACTCTATGAAAAGATTTTTACTCTTATCAATGGTTTTGGCGGCATCTACATTCGCCTATGCGAATCCTCGCCACATCACTCGCCACCACTCAAAAGGCGAACCAACCGTCTATCTTATCACCGTACGTGAGACCGACACTCTGTGGAGCAACAACCCCGCATTGGCTATGCAGCACCCCGTTGCACAACAGAATGCTGCCGTACAGAGTGCTATCGCCGACCACCGACACGCCACCCGACGAGGTTTTCAACAGGTGGGCGAGCCGGGTGTAATCTTCGCCAACTCGAAAAACTCATTCTCGTTTGCCGTGGGTGGTTATATCGCCCTTCGTGCATCGTATGGTTTTAACTCCACAATCGACAATATCGACGTTGTGCCATTCGATGTACCCGTACCCGGCAACTATGCGACAAAGCAGAAGATTGAGATGGATGCTACCACATCGCGTATCTATATACGAGGTGTTGCCAATAGTCGCAAGTTGGGCAAAATCGTCCTCTATTTCGATGCCGATTTCCGTGGTGGCAGCACAGGTAGTTACACACCCCGCATCCGCTCGGCATACATCTCGATGTTCGGCTTGACCGTAGGTCGCGATGTCTCGACCTTCTGTGACCTGATGGCCGCCCCTACGACCATCGATTTTCAAGGCCCGAATGCCTACAATTTCAACTTCTCGACTATGATTCGATACGAACACTCGTTCCTCGACCGACGCCTTACGATTGGTGCTGCTGCCGAGTTGCCAAGCGTGTCGGGAACATACGGCACTACGTTGGCCCCTATCCCGCAACGAATGCCCGATATGCCCGTGTACGTACAATATGCGTGGGGCAAAAATCGCCAGAGCCACATCCGTGCATCGGCCGTATTTCGCAATATGTACCTTCAAAACCTTGCTCGCGACACCAATACCGACCTCTTTGGTTGGGGTGTGCAGTGTAGCGGCCATATCAACTTTGCCCGAATGTTCCACCTCTTCTTCAATGGTGTATATGGCGAAGGCATAACACCTTACATCCAAGACCTTACGGGTAGTGGTTTGGACTTTACGCCAAATCCCGTTGATAACAACCACGTCCAGACAATGCCGATGTA
>JAZRCC010000132.1:0-2256 GCA_045635405.1 Alistipes sp. | reverse complement strand
TTTGAGTACGATATGCCTCTTGTTGAGTGGCGATATTGCACGCAGCCTTCCTTGCAAAGGTACAAAAAATCATCGTTTTGCTATATGTTTTTGCGATTTTTTTGAGCCTTGATGTCGGTTTGCGGCGTGCAAAATATCCTATCGTGGTGGGACAATCTATCGGCTCGATGTGAAATAACCAGCCGACCGACCGCCACACATAGAGCCACGATTGTAAATTTGCTACTCAAAAATATCTGAAAAAGTTTGGTTTTGTGTAAAGTCGGGTGTATCTTTGTATGACAACTCGTATGCCGTGAGTGTATTTGTGTCTGTGGGGTTTTTCGGTGTAGGCATTTCCTGCGAGTGCGTTTATTTACTTAAACTTTATAATTATGGGTATTGTGCAACGAGAGTCTATGGACATCAGCAAACACGTGCGATTGGCAGAGGCACCTTTCCAGCTCGATGTTATCCATAAGGGGACGATTCGTTTTAGCGAAGTCGAAGGTCTTGAAGAGCGATTTCCGCCGGGCTATGAAACAATGGTCTATGTGCCGCATCTTGTCCATTGTGGCGATTTGGTTATCCGCAACGGTGCCTTTGTGCGAACTCCGAATATGATGGAGTGGCTCGATAAATACAACCTTTTTCGAGCCGAGCGTGTTCAGCTGTTGGTGAAATTGCTCGACGAGGAGGGCGAGGACTTCTATGTGTGGCGTTTCTTCAACGCACGTCCGCGTGTTATCGACTTTGAGGAGCATACGCTCAACGAGCACGTCGTAAGAATCAAATTTTTGGCGATAGAGCACGATGGTATGATTCGTGAGTTATAGAGCGATATTATCGGCTTATTAAAGTGTAGACAGCGGCTTTGTTCGTAGCGACAATGGCCGCTGTCTCTTTTGTTTTGAGCCTCTGTTGCCTTGTAAAATAGGCGGCTGCTAATCAAAAAATGTAATAAAACTCGTTAAGCTATTCCGATTACGATAAAATTGTCATATATTTGCATCTTATAAACCAAATGAGTTATGAGAAGAGTTGTAATATTTGCTATTCTGCTGTTTTTGATGGGAGGCATTGGCTTCGCACAAGAGTCGTTTCAGAGCGATAATATGTATTTTCAGCCCGAGCAACTCCCCGATATGCGTAAGTGGTTGCCGGCTCCACCTGCCGAGGGCTCTGCGGAGTTCCAATACGATATCGCTCGCCACGAGTGGGGCAAGGAGCAACGCAAAGATAAGGAGCGTGCCAAGATAGCGATTATACAGGCGAACTCTACGGTTACCAACTTCTGTGATATTTTCAGCAAGCCTTTCGGTGTGGAGATTTCGGAGAAGAACACACCCGAAATCTTCCTCCTGATAAAGGATGCGATTTCGACCTGTGCCAAGATTACGGTTATAGCGAAGGATACCTATGCACGTCCTCGTCCCTATATGTATTTCAACGAGCATACGCTTCTACCCGAACACGAGGAGAGCCTCCGTTCGTCGGGCTCTTATCCGTCGGGCCATACCACACGTGGTTGGGCTGCTGCGTTGATACTGTTGGAGATTAACCCTGCGGCAGCCGATGCACTGATGGAGGTGGGTTATATGCAGGGCGAGAGCCGTATCATAGGCGGTTTCCATTGGCAGAGCGACGTTACGGCAGCACGTTACGCAGCTTCGGTTGCTGTGGCAAAGTTGCACACGTCGGAGCGATTTTTGCGACAGATGAAGCGTGCCAAGCGAGAGTTTGCGCGTATTCAAAGACGTAAATAACACGGCAGTCAGCATTGAACTACTTTAATTATTGAGGAGCGATGAAAATAGGTTTTGACCACGAGAAATATCTGAAAATACAATCGGAACGCATTAAGGAGCGTATCGACCAATTCGGCAATAAGTTGTACCTCGAATTTGGCGGTAAGCTGTTCGACGACAACCACGCAAGTCGAGTTTTGCCGGGTTTTAAGCCCGATAGCAAGTTGCAGATGTTGATGCAGTTGAGCGATTGTGCCGAGATATTGTTCGTTATCAGTGCCCTCGATATCGAGAAGAATAAGGTGCGTGGCGACTTGGGTATCACCTACGACGAGGATATTCTGCGTCTGCGTACCGAGTTCGAAAGGGTAGGGCTCTATGTGAATTGTGTGGTTATTACCCACTATAACGGACAGTCGAGTGCTGAGGCTTACCGTGCGAGATTGGAGCGTTTGGGCATAAAGGTCTATTATCACTATACGATTGAGGGCTATCCGAATAATGTGGCGTTGATTGACTCCGACGAGGG
>JAZRCC010000131.1:0-4730 GCA_045635405.1 Alistipes sp. | reverse complement strand
CGATACATCTTCATCAACAGCACGTCGATGAAGGCGTCGAACTCGGCACCCTGGTTTACGGGATATTGTACGATAACGGGCGTTACACGCGAAGCAGCCTTGATCGACTCGAAGGAGGCCTCGAAGTTGGCCTTGTCGCTATCGAGTTGGTTGATGACACCGATCACGGGCTTGTTCAGAAGGCGTGCATAGCGGGCCTGAATCTCGCTACCTACCTCCCAGCCATTGGCGGCGTTGAAGCAGAACACACCGACGTCACCCACCTTGAAGGCCGAGAAGAGGCTTCCGCAGAAGTCGTCCGAACCCGGGCAGTCGATAATGTTGAGCTTGCGACCCATAAACTCCGTAAAGAGTGTGGTCGAATATATCGAACGCTTGTATTCGTGTTCGATGTCGGTGTTGTCCGACAGAGTGTTGTTTGCCTCGATACTACCCCTGCGGTCGATAACCTTACCTTCGTATGCCATAGCCTCTGCAAGGGTAGTTTTACCCGAGCCTGGAGCTCCTACAAGAACGATGTTCTTGATCTCTTTTGGTGAATAATTTTTCATAGAGTTTTATTGTTTTAGGTTTTGTTGTTCTATAAATGGATATCATTTCCGATTATAAAGTTATAAAGTTTTTTTTGAAATCGCAAAATCAAACAGAAAAAATCGCCCAAATTGAGCGATTTTTTCAAAAACAGCATCTATTTAGCCGTTTGCGTTATAGCTTGCAGCCCGTCAACTCTTCGATTGCTCGGCGTCCCGTTTCGCCCAAATCGAGGGTGTAGGAGTTGACAAAAAGCTCGATATGTTTTGCAATTACATCGTCGGAGTGCTCGGCTGCATAGTGTCGGATAAATGGCAGCGATATGTGCGGATTGTCGATGGCGTAGCAGATGCTGTCGAGTATCACCTGCTCGATGTCGCATAGCACAGTTTCGTCTATCGAACGCTTCGCAACAATGCCACCCAATGGCAGAGGCATCTGCTTGTCGGCTTGCCACAACTCGCCCAAATCGGCAATGAGCGAGAGTCCGAGGTTTTGGTACGTAAATCGACCCTCGTGGATAAGTACGCCCGCATCGACCTCGCCACAGAGTATCGCATCGGGAATCTCCGAAAAGAGCATCGGCACAATCTCGGCATTGTCATACTCCGCAAAGTAGCGTCTCAACAGTGCATAGGCGGTGGTATGTAACCCCGGCACGCCAATGCGGCGAATTGGGGATGGGTCATCTTGACGACGGACAAAGACCTGACCATTGTTGGTGCCGAGTGCTGCTCCGCAGTTGAGTATGCGGAACTGCTCCTCGATAGCAGGGTAGAGCGAAAAACTTATCTTGCTGATGTCGATATCGCTTTCGAGAACGGCATTGTTCAGGTGCTCGATATCCATCAGTGACACATCGAACGACAACCCTCGCATATCGATTCGGTTGTTGATAAGGGCCTCGAAGGCAAATGTGTCGTTCGGACAGGTAGATATATGTAGTTTCAGCGGTTTTGTCATAGTGCTATTAAAATATGGTTGCCAGATATGCAGCAAGGTTTTCGGTTGCCAACTCGATGTCCCACTCTGCACGAGGTGCTGCGACGTAGTTCGATATGGCGCGTATCTCGCCACAATCGATATCGTATCGTTGGCATAGAGCAAAGAGCATTGCACCCTCCATATTCTCTATATCTGCATCGCCCGCAGCCATACCGACCGACTGAACGGTGTTCGATACGACTTGCGACAGACCATCGAACGAGATGTTTGAGTGGTAGCTCTGCTTATAGGCTGCGGGCATACCTGCAAGGTGCTCGGTGGCAACGCTTACCACATCGCCTATCTGCAACGCCGCAGAGTATGCACCGGCAATGCCACACAAAACTATGGCATCGGGGCGTTCGTTGGCGAGAATTTCGGTAACGCAAAGCGCAACATTTACCGCACCCACACCACAGATGCGAATATCGAGGTCGGGACGCACCGCCCTTAAATGCGATGCCTCCAACTCGGTAGGGAATAGTAGTATAGTAGGGGTCATAAGTGCTACTTTCCTACTGCTGCTTCCAACTCCTCGACTGTGATAGGGAGTCGTCGTGAGCCGATGATGCGTCCGCCATCTTTGGTTACGATGATATCATCCTCGATGCGGATACCGCCAAAGTCGCGATACTCATCCAACTTTGCGTAGTTTACAATGCCCTTGTAGAGTCCTTCGGCTCGGCACTTGTCAATCAGTGCAGGGATGAAGTAGATACCCGGCTCGTTGCTCATAACCGTACCCTCGCGAAGTCTCCAAGCTGCACGATAGATGCAGGTTGCCGAAGCCTCGGCACGCTCACGGAATGGCGTAAAGTCGAAACTGCGTTCGCCGATAGCCTCGCAGTCGTGAACATCCATACCCAAGCCCTGCGAGAGTCCGTGAGGCATAAAGAGCGACATCGCTCCCGCAGCCACGGCATCTTCTGCCGATGCGGTAATCAAACCTACATCGCACAGACCCTCTGCCAACATTCGCAGAGCACGCTTGTGGACATCTTCGAAGTACATAGCACCCGCACGCATAGCCGCAGGTGCCTCCTGTTGTGCACGCAATACTATATTATATATATCGTGCTGGCGTGAGGTGAACTTGCCATCTACGGGGTATGTTCGGGTGTGGTCCGAGCAGTAGTGCTCCAACGACTCGGCTCCCGCATCGACCAACATCAGGCGACCCGACTCCAACCGTCCGTCGCTGCGGAGGTTGTGAAGTGTCTCGCCGTGCTGGGTGGCAATCGTAGGGAATGAGCTGCCCAAACCGTCACGACGGGCAACACCCTCCATAACGCCGGCAATCTCTCGCTCGATGACACCCTCGCGACACATTTGCATAGCGGTCATATGCATCTCGTAGCCGATGTGGAATGCACGCTCCAAAGCCTCAATCTCCTCTGCCGATTTCACTTCACGCATCTCGGCAACGGCAAACATCAAATCGAGCGATATTCCGCCGTGCAGAGCCTCGATAGGCTGTTGAACGAGTTTTGAGAGCAGAATCTTCGACTCGCCTCGGTATGGTGGCAGATAGTGCAGCGTGCGTTTTGCTGCAAGTGCTTGATGGCAATAGTCGCAGAGAGCTGCAAAAGGTCGGTTCTCGGTGACGCCTACGCCATCGGCCAACTCTGCCAACGATGGTTGAGGGCCTGTCCAGATGATATCATCGACCGTGAGGTCATCGCCAAACAGAATGGTGCGATTCTCGTCGATGTCGATGATGGCTGCCAGCGACGGCATATTGAGTCCGAAGTAGTAGAGGAAGGTCGAATCCTGACGGAATGCATAGGCATTGTTAGGGTAGTTGAACGGTGCATCGGCATTGCCCAACAACAAAATTACGCCCTTCCCGATGCGACGCTGCAACTCCGCACGTCGCAAAATGTAACTCTCTTTACTAAACATAGAAGTATCTGTTTTTATTGATTTTTTACTTTTTTGAGAGGCTCTCTATCGCTCGACCTCCTTATAGAGTTTATCGCCACGGTGAATCAGCTGCTCAACCTTTATCGAGCAGACATCGCCCTGACGAACGCTCTCTACACTATGCTCCTCGAAGCGAATCTCGCCGAGTGTCTGCTCGACTACGCCTGTTGTGGCACCCATCCAGAGCAGATTGTCGCCAACCGATAGCTCTGCCGCCTCGATAAGCACCTCGGCAACACCTATCTTCTTGAAGAAGTTTGTCACGCGACCAACATAGACCTTGCGACGTACGGCCGATGAGCCGTATGCCGATGTATGCTCTGCCATAGGTTTGCCGGCGTAGTATCCGCCCCAAAAGCCACGATTGAATACGGTTGCGAGTCGCTCTTTGAGCGAAGCAGACTTCGCAGGGGTATATTCGCCCTGCTCGATAGCACGCAGAGCCTCGTTGTATGCCGAAACGGTACGCATAACGTACTCGCCACCTCGTGCTCGACCCTCGATTTTCAACACCGAAACACCCGCCTCGATAAAGCGGTCGAGGAAGTCGATTGTGCATAAATCTTTTGGCGAGAGGATGTAACGTCCATCCGTATCCAGAGTCTCTCCGCTCTCCTTATCGACGAGCGTATATTTTCGGCGGCAGATTTGGCGACACGCACCACGATTTGCCGAGCAGTGGGTCTCGTGTTCGCTCAAATAGCACTTGCCCGAAATCGACATACACAACGCTCCGTGGGCAAACATCTCGATGCGGAGTCGCTCACCTCGTGGGCCACGAATATCCTGCTCCTCGATAGCCTGGCTTACCGCCTTTATCTGTTCGAGGCTCAACTCACGAGCCAATACGACAACATCCGCCCACTGTGCATAGAACTTTGCTGCCTCGCTGTTCGAGATGTTGCACTGTGTGGAGATATGCACCTCGACGCCGGCGTGATAGGCATAGAGAATCGTTGCCATATCGGATGCGATAATTGCATCGACACCCTCTCGGGCGGCTCTATCGACTATGCGGTGCATCTCCTCCAACTCCGTGTCGTAGATTACGGTGTTGATTGTGAGATAGGTCTTGACACCTGCTGCGTGGGCTATGGCGTTTATCTCTGCCATATCCTCCTGTGTGAAGTTGGCCGCCGAAGCCGAACGCATATTGAGTTGCCCGATGCCGAAATATACCGAATTGGCACCGCTGTTGATGGCGGCTCTCAACGACTCGTAGCACCCTACGGGGGCCATAATCTCTATGTCGGAACGTAGTATCATCTCTCTTTATCGTTTACGGCCTACCA
>JAZRCC010000130.1:0-5252 GCA_045635405.1 Alistipes sp. | reverse complement strand
ATCACCGAGCCACGCAGACGTATGCAGCGACGACGATAATCCTCCGAAGTGAGGTAGTCGAGATTTACGTCGGCAGCCTGAAAGAGATACTTATCCTCGGCCAACTGCTCGACCCTTACGCCCATAGCACGCAGCAGGTCGATGAGTTGCAGCACGTCGAGAATCTGTGGAACATTCTCGATAACGACCTCTTCGGAGGTCAGCAACACCGCACAAATCACCTGCAATGCCTCATTTTTGGCACCCTGTGGAGTAATCTCGCCCGACAGAGGACGTCCGCCCTCAACTTTGAATAGAGCCATATTCCGAATTTTTTTTCTTAAACCTACAACAAAGTTAAAAAAAAAATTCGAAAAATATACCCTCTGGGTATATAGAATAGATTTTTTAGAGATTTTTTCGTGGCGTAGAGCATATCCAAAGCCCTACGAACGAGATTAGGGCGTTGATTGCGAGCAATTCGTAGCCAAATTGGTAGCCATCGAAGAGCCGTGCCGAGAGTTGTGCCAACCCTATGCACACGAGCGGAGCCGCCACACCGACCACCGCTGCACCGTGTCGTGGCAGACCACGCCGGGTAAAGATTCCAAAGAGGAAAAGACCCAAAATCGGGCCATAGGTGTAAGATGCGAGGCGATAGACCGTATCGATAACCGAGGCTGTCGAGAGGTGGTGTGTGAGGCAGATTATCAGCCACATAACCACCGCAACCACTACCGTTGTGCGGTGACGAAGTCGTCGCAACACCCCCTCTTCGAGCGATGCACCACCCATAATATCGAGCGTGGCGGAGGTCGTAAGTGCCGTGAGTGCCGACCCCGCAGCCGAGAATGTTGCCGCCGTAACGCCCAGCGTAAAGAGCACTGCCACCACCGTAGGCATTGCAGCGTGCGTTGCAACTGCTGCAAACAGACTATCGCCCGCAGCCTCGATACCCTCTGCGGCCGCATAGCGATACATCAGCGAGCCGAGCCACAGCAGTGCCACGACAACGGCGGTCTGCAACACTATCGACACCAACATATTGCGTTGTGCCGTACGACAGCGTGGGGTGCTGATAGTGCGTTGCATAATATCCTGGTCGATGCCCGTAGTGGCGATGACGATAAACAATCCGCCCACAATCTGCTTGACAATATAGCGAGGCGATGCCGCATCGAAGCACCACACCTGCGAGTAGTCGCTCTGCCAGCTCCACTCCCACGCCTCGCCAAACGTGAGTCCATTGTGCGAGGCAACAACCGCTATGCACAGTGCGATACTCGCCACCATAGCGACCGTTTTGAGCACATCGCACCATACAATCGACTTGACACCCCCACGGAACGTATATGCCGCCGAGTATGCCACCGCAACGGCAGCCGTCATCTCGAAAGGTATGCCCCACGTCGAGAGGAGCAGCACCTGCATAACGTGGCAGATGACGTACAATCGTATGGCGGCACCGATAATCTTGGAAAAGAGGAACAACCACGCAGCCGTACGTCGCACCTCGCCACCGAAGCGGTCGTCGAAGTAGCCATAAATCGAAGCCGACGAGTTGCGGTAGTATATCGGCACCAGCACAAGGGCGATAATGACATAGCCGATAGCAAAGCCGATGAACATCTGCAAGTAGGTAAATTGCTCCGCCTGCACCATTCCCGGCACCGAGATGAAGGTGACACCCGACATTGCAGCCGAGACCATCGACGTAGCGGCAACCCACCACGACGTGCGTCGTGAGCCGATAAAGTAGTCTGCATTTGCCGCTCGGCGTGAGGCAATGGCAGACATCGCCCACAAGAGGAGCAGATAGGCTACGATGGTCGATGCTATGGCGGTCTGCATATCTGATTGTTCGAATTAACAGTTAGGGAACAGGGTCGTATCCGCTACCACCCCACGGATGGCAACGCAACAGTCGTCGCAACGTAAGCCACGACCCCTTGAAGGGCCCATAGCGGCGGAGTGCTTCGATTGCATACTGCGAGCAGGTGGGCGTAAAACGGCACGAGGGTGGCGTAAGTGGCGAGATACATCGCTGATAGAGTCGCACCAAACCGATTAGCGGCAGTGCTATCGCCCGACTACAACGACTCCGCAACGCGGCAAAGAATCCGTTTGATTGCATTTTCGATAGTTTTGTAGTCGCACACCTCTTTGGTTGAGTATATCAGAGCCAACTCGACCTCGCCGCTCTGTTGGGTCGATGCCGCGAGTTGGCTATTCAGACGATACGCCTCACGCATACGACGACGCAGCGTGTTGCGACGATTTGCCCGCTTGTGGAAACGCTTGGGTACCGAGAAGAGAACGCTCACCGTCAGCACCTCCAACGGCTCGGCATAAACAATGTAGCGGAACGGATAGACAAAGCCCCCTTTGCCACTCTCGAAGAGGCGGCGGATACGTCCGTATGCCCGAAGACGCTCGTTGCGAGTAAGTCGGAAATCGTTCACGGCAGAGGCTCTCTGGTTTATTGTTTGGTATGGGGGTCAATACTATCTCAATGCCGACCCAAAGCGGTGTTCGGCAGCAGTTCGGCAGCGACTATTTGCGGCGGCGGCTCTTCTTCGAGAGTTTGCTCTGCTGCGTGCGGAGGAACTCCTCCTTCTGCTCATCCTCGGCAAAGTGAATCTCCTCAACCTCGCAACCGCTACGGATAGCCATAATGTAGTTATCGACAGCCTTCACCAACGATGGTGCCGTAGGCGATGGTGCCGAGGCCTGCACCGCAATACCACTCTCGGATGCCAAACGCAGTGTGCCCTCGCCAAATGTGGCGATACGCGGAGTTGTTTTGCCCTCGAACAGGTGGTTTACGGTCTTGACATCCCACGGCGAGTAGAGCAACAGCATATCGTAGGCCTGCAACTCATCCGCCGTAACATCAGCCTCGACCGTGCGTGCCAAGATGGCTGGCGTGTAGTTGATGTTCAAGCGAGTCAATGCCTCCGGAATTTCGGGTTTGTGTGGCTCCCTCAACCCCAACAACAGATGTTCGTCACGCTGTTTTACGACCAACTCGACAAGCCCCGTAAACGAGCCATCGGCAAACGAAATCTTACGCTTGCGATAGACGATATACTTTTGCAGATAGAGTGCTATCGCCTCGGTCGAGCAGATATACTTCATCGTCTCGGGTACCGTGATGCGGGCATCCTCGCAGATGTGGAAGAAGCTATCTATCGTAATACGCGACGTGAAGATGATTGCCGTATGCGACAAGATGTCGATACGCTGCGAACGAAACTCCTTTGGGGTGATTGGTTTAACCTCAATCAAAGGTCGGAAATCGACCTCCAATTTATGCTTTTGCGAAAGGTCGTAAAATGGTGATTTCTCGAATATTGCAGGTTTTGGTTGCGAAACTAAAATTTTGTTGATATTCTCTGCCATACACATTACTTTTCTCACATTCCGCTACTCTCACGCAAGAGTGGAGCGAGCATCAACGATGCTGGGAATATTTCCAGGGCGCAAAGATACAAAAACCAATGCAAAATCGAAACTTTTTGCTGCTTAAAGCAAAAAAAAGTATCTTTTATTGATATTATTTCGGCCAAAATCGCTATCACAGCCAATCCCGTAACTACTATTGTGACAGGTAGTTGCATTGCCACGAGGTACAACACCAGCAGCGGAATGGCTACCGTGAAGGCGAGAGCTGCGTTCTGCAAACGGTTTCGCAGCAGCGTTTGGCATAGGGCGTATTGCTGGCTGATGAAACCCGCTGCGAGAAGCACCACGACGTAGCCTCCGAAAATTGCCCCGACAAAGAGTGCTATTGCAACCGCCGCTACTGCATAGGAGGAGGCGGTCGAAACTCCCTCAATCATCATCTGCGGAGCATACATCGCCACAGCCTTTGCCACTGCCATAATCGAGAGCAGCAGACCAAGCCCGACCATTATGGCGAGGTAGTTGTTCTGCTCGCCTCGGCTCAAATGGCTACCCTGACGCTCGATAAGTTTCACGCCGAAGGTCGAGAGCATAACGTAGCGTATATAATTATAGTATCGCACCCCGAAAAAGAGATAGACCAAGACCGCCACAAGCACAATCCACTCGAACACTGCCCCAAAATGGAGTGCTCGGTTGCCAATCGCACCCTCGACAATGAGTTGGCTATCGCTACCCAGAGCCTCGGCAATCGAGATGGCAAAGTCGGAGAATGCTTGTAGAAGTTGTGCCATCATCGCCTAATATGCCCGTTTGAGTGTTATACGAATGGTCGTACCCTGCCCCACCACCGACTCGACGACGGCGATGCGACCCTTGTGGTAATCCTCGATTATGCGACGCGAGAGCGACAAGCCCAGACCCCAGCCACGAGTTTTGGTCGTAAATCCGGGGTTGAATATCCGCTTCCAATTCGACTTGGGGATACCCTTGCCCGTATCGGCAACATCGATATAGATATGGTTCTCGTCTGCTGCAATTCGCACATCGATTTTGCCGTGTCCCTGCAACGCATCGAGGGCATTTTTGAGCAGATTTTCGATAACCCACTCAAAGAGTGCCGCATTGAGCATCGCCTGCACGGGTTGGCTTGCAAAGCCGTTATAGTCGAGCGTCACGTTGCGAGGTGTTCGCTTGCGGAAGTACATCACCGCCGCACCGACAACCTCGTTTACCGCCGCCATCGCCAGCGGAGTATCGGAGCCAATCTTCGAGAATCTATCGACAATCTTTCGCAGGTGCTGCACATCGCGCTCAATCTCATCGACAACCATCTGCTCGACCTCCTGCTGTCGCAGATACTCGACCCAGCCGAGCAGCGACGAGGTCGGAGTGCCGAGTTGGTGGGCGGTCTCCTTTGCCAGACCTATCCACACACGATTCTGCTCATCCTGCTTCGACGAGCGGAATGCCACAAATATCAGCACCACAAAGGCAAAGATTATCAGCATCTGCACATACGGAAACGTATAGAGCATCAACAACGTCGAGGAGTGCCCATAAAATATTATGTGGTTGTGGTCGGTAGTCCACCAAAAACGCACCGTAATCGGCGGATTGTCGGCCGCCATATCATCCAACTCGCGACGCAGACGTTCGGGGTTTTTGATAATCTCGTCATCGACCAAGTGGTGCGACACGACCCTCAACGACTCGTCGGTGATGATGAACGGAATGTTGTTGCGGTTGTTGATTATCGACGTTATGAGTGGGTCGGTGATATAGTCGTTCATCGCCTCGCGATTGACCCTCTCCATAGCGGCAGCCCACAACTCCAAAGTCGGAGGCCAAGCGGGCTTAGGAAGACA
>JAZRCC010000129.1:0-3709 GCA_045635405.1 Alistipes sp. | reverse complement strand
TTGAATTTTGTATTTATAATTACTATCTTTGCGAGTTGATAGAAGCACTATGGTAGTAGTTGAAACAATAAAGAGATACTTACGCGAACATCGCCGTTTGGTGGTGCCATCTTTTGGTGCCTTTATCGTCAAGCAGCCCGGCACGGTACTCTTCTCGGAGTTGATAAGTGCCGACGATGGCGTTTTGCGACAACTGCTTACGGAGCAGGGTTTGAGCGAAATCGAGGCAGCGGCAAAAATCGACCGCCTGATTTTCGAAGTTCGCCACTCGCTCATCAACGAGGGTCGTTGTCGGATTAGCGGCTTTGGTCACTTCACCCGAGCGACCGACGGCAATATCCGTTTCTATGCCGACCACAACGCCTTCGCACCGAAGGTAGAGCCTCCACAAACGACTACAAAGAGCAGTGGCAAAAGCCAAGCAGCTGCTCGACCTGTGCAGCAGCGAGTTAGCAAGGAGTCGGGTCAGAGCGAGCCACATCCACAACAAAAGGCAAAGAGGGAGGTTCGCAAGCAGAGCAGTTTTGGCGGTTTTGCCATCTGGTTTGCAATCATCGTAATCGTTGCAGCATTGGCTGCCATAGCATACGGAATGTATTGTGAAATGACTATTCCCGACGATATCGATGCTACGATGGATGCCAAACGAGTAGAGATTATAAAAGAGTCACCCAACAAATAGAGCGTTATGGAGAGAGTAGAGATTCAGAGCGTAAAACAACGCTTCGGCATTATAGGCACATCGCCACTGCTCAACCGAGCCATCGAAATTGCACTTCGTGTAGCACCTACCGACCTATCGGTACTTGTTACGGGAGAGAGCGGTGTCGGCAAGGAGTTTTTTCCGCAAATCATCCATAGTTACTCTGCCCGCAAGCACGACAAATATGTGGCGGTAAACTGCGGTGCTATCCCCGAAGGAACTATCGACTCGGAGCTGTTCGGACACGAGAAGGGTGCCTTTACGGGTGCTATCGACTCACACAAAGGCTACTTCGAGGAGGCCGACGGAGGTACGATATTTTTGGACGAGGTTGGCGAGTTGCCACTCTCCACACAAGTTCGACTGCTTCGTGTGTTACAGACAGGCGAGTTCATCCGAGTAGGCTCGGCAAAGGTACAAAAGACCAATGTCCGTGTGGTGGCCGCAACAAACAACGACCTGCTAAAAGCTATCAGCGAGGGTCGTTTCCGTGAAGATTTATACTACCGACTCAACACGGTGCCTATTACCGTTCCGGCACTGCGTGAGCGACCTGAGGATATACATCTGCTCTTCCGTAAATTTGCAGCCGATGTAGCCGTACAGTACAAAATGCCCGCTATTACACTCGATGCAGCGGCACGCACTATGCTCGAAAACTACTATTGGCGAGGCAATATCCGCCAACTCAAAAACGTAGCCGAGCAGATATCCGCCATCGAGCAGACCCGCGAAATCAGTGCCGACATATTGGGACGCTACCTCTCCGAAACACACATCTCGACACCATCGCTGACAGGGTCGGCAATGGCTGACGAGTTGAACTCGGAGCGAGAGTTGCTCTACAAGATTTTGTTCGATATGCGTACCGATATCAATGACGTGAAACGGATGTTGTTGGAGATGCGTGGTTTCAACTCGTCGGCAATCACCCCCGAGCCACGCAAAGAGGCTATGGTACTATTGCCATCGCACGTGCAACCCGCAACGGATGAGTATGCCGAGAGCGAGGAGGTTTTCGACGAACGCCCTCGTGAGATGAGCAAGGCAGATATGCAGCGTGAGCAGATTATCAGAGCACTACGTCGCAACGGAGGCTCACGTCGCAATGCGGCAGCCGAGTTGTTTATGTCTGAACGCACGCTCTATCGACGCATAAAAGAGTTGGGCATCGAGGAGTAACATAAGATACGAAAATATATGAGAAAGATTATAATATTCACAATCGCAGCAATATCGCTTATCGCAGTGGGTTGCACGGTAAAATACTCGTTGTCGGGAGCTTCGATTCCACCCGATGCAAAGACATTCAGCGTTGCATACTTTCCGAACAACGCCCCAATGGTTGCACCGACGTTGAGTTCGACGCTTACGGACGAGTTGACACAATGTTTCGTTACGCGAACAACATTGACGCAGGTGCCAGAGGGTGGCGATTTTGCTTTCGAGGGTGAAATCACTGGCTACACATCGACCACGTCGTCCGTATCGAGTGGCGACTATGCTCTGCAAAACCGTCTGACAATCACCATCAAGGTGAAGTTCACAAACGCTATTGACGACAAGATGTCGTTCAACCGCAGCTTCTCACGTTATGCAGACTACGACTCAACAAAGCTCCTGACGGAGGTCGAGGGCGAGTTGATTGCCCAGATTGTCGAGGAGTTGGTTACGGATATATTCCAAGCATCGGCATCGAATTGGTAGAGTATGGAGCAGGGGGCAAATAAGTTGGTAAAAAAGTATGTGTGGTACACAACCGCACGAACACTCGCTGCACACGAGAGCGGAGAGCCATCGGCTCTGCAACAACTGCTGCAACAAAACCGCAAAATATCGTCGCTCGAATTGTGCAAAATCGACATCGACCGATTGACGGAGATTACATCGGGTGAGATTATCGATAGATTTTTGCAACTCGACTCGTACCGCATTGCGGCGGATGAAAATACGCCCGAAGAGGAGATTCCATTGGAGCCCGAACTCGAAGAGGATGATGACCTTGCAAGCGAAGATTTGGCAGAAATTTACGCTCGACAGGGGCTAAAAAGCGAAGCAATTGAAATATATCGCAAATTAAGTTTGCTAAATCCAGAAAAAAGTGTTTACTTTGCCGAGAAAATCGAAAATATAAATAAAAATTAAGAGATATGTTATACACACTTTGTATTGTTTTGATTTTGATTGCCAGCATTTTGCTTGTTTTGGCAATCCTTGTACAGAGCCCAAAAAGCGGTATGGCTGCAAACTTTGGTGCATCGAATCAGGTTATGGGCGTTCGTCAGACTGCCGATTTCCTCGAAAAGTTCACTTGGGGTGTAGCGGTTGTTATCCTCGTTTTGAGCCTTGTAGCAACTACCACTATCAGCAGCAGCCGTAGCGACATCAACGCATCGGTATCGAGCGAGGCTACCGAGTTGATTAACGACCTCACCGCTCCTGCCGCAGAGGAGAGCGTTCCAAGCGTAGAGATTCCAGCAGAGGCTGCGGAGGCTCAACCAGCAGAGGAGGCTCCTGCAAAATAATCAAACCTCACAAAAGACAACAACAGGCTATCTTCGAGTGGAGATAGCCCGTTGTTTATTATACCGCACCCCTTATTGTATCGGCAAAAGCAGATAACCGCCAAAGAACGTGCATAGGAGTTGCACGATAACAAAGGTTGTCAAAGCACGCCAACCACGAATATTGCACGATACGGCATAGGCGTTGTAACTCCAAATGTAGTAGAGAATCAAGCCACACAACACGACAATTAAGGCGACGAGAAGCACCGCCACATCTGCACCGCTTGGCTGAACACCACCCTGCAACGATGCAATAAGTTTATTGACGACCGCCTGGAATTGTGGTATTACCGTTACGGCTACCGTAGGGAATATCGCCAAGCGGGAGAAGGCGAGAGTGCCAAAGACATCGACGATGCGAATCTTCGATGCGGAGAGCATCATACCGCAGAGCCACAACAAAAGCGATGGCACCAACCAAAATATGATTTCGGCATAG
>JAZRCC010000128.1:0-5690 GCA_045635405.1 Alistipes sp. | reverse complement strand
GCTCCTCGTAGCTCTCCAACTCGGCAATATCCGCCTCGGTTGCCGCAGCGACAATAAGCATCTCGGCGTGTTCGTCACTGATAGCCTCGGCAACAGCTTGTGTATGTGCATTGCCCGTTACGGCACTCTTCTCATCGACGTTGCAGACATACAATACAGGCTTGTCGGTCAGCAAGTTGAGGTCGGCAACAGCCTTTCGCTCCTCCTTGTCCAACTCCACCGTGCGAGCCGAGAGTCCCTGCTCCAAAGCGGCCTTATAACGCACGAGGATATCGTATTGGCGTTTCGCCATCTTGTCGCCACCCGTTTGAGCCTGTTTTGCCACCTTCGAAATTCGATTTTCGACCGTTTCGAGGTCTTTGAGCTGCAATTCGGTATCGATTACACCCTTGTCACGAACAGGGTCTACCGAGCCATCAACGTGTGTGATGTTACCATCCTCAAAGCAACGCAAAACGTGAATAATTGCGTTGGTGTTGCGGATGTTTGCCAAGAACTTGTTACCCAGACCCTCGCCCTTCGAAGCACCCTTGACAAGACCTGCGATATCCACAATCTCGATGGTGGTTGGAATTACACGTTTTGGGTTATCTATCTCTGCCAACTTTATCAGACGCTCATCCGGCACCGTAATGACACCCACATTGGGTTCGATGGTGCAGAATGGGAAGTTTGCCGATTGAGCCTTTGCATTGGATAAACAGTTAAAAAGTGTCGATTTTCCGACGTTTGGCAATCCTACGATGCCACATTGTAAAGCCATATCTTATAAGTTTTCTCTGTTTGTACCAAAATTATTCTATCTCCTCACCAAAGAGCGTTGCCGACGATGCAGACGTAATTCGTACGCGAACATAGTCGCCCTTCTGGTGCTCTTTGCGGGCAATGATTACCACTTTGTTTTGCGATGTACGACCAAATACCTGCTCCGTGCTGCGACGTGATGTGCCCTCGATAAGTATCTCGAACTCCTTGCCAACGTCGCGTTGATTGCTGCGGAGCGAGAGTTCGTTTTGCAGCTCGATAATCTCGGCAAGGCGACGCCCCTTTGTCTCCTCGTCGATATTGTCGGCGAAGTGACGTGCCGAGAATGTGTTAGGACGCTCGGAGTATTTGAACATATAGGCAAATTCGTAGCCGACCTCCTCCATAAGCGATACGGTTTGGCGGAAATCCTCCTCGCTCTCATCGCAGAAACCGACGATGATATCGGTCGTAATGCTGCAATCGGGCATACGTTTGCGGATAGCATCGATACGCTCCAAATACCACTCTCGCGTATATTTTCGATTCATCTTTGCAAGCATCACATTCGAGCCCGACTGTGCTGGCAGGTGAATGCAGCGACAGATGTTGCTATGTTGTGCCATCGTGTCGAGCAACTTGTCGCTCAAATCTTTCGGATGCGACGTTGCAAATCGCACACGCAACGCAGGCGATATAGCGGCTGTCATCGCCATCAAATCGGCAAAATCGACATCCCCAAATTTGTATGAATTTACGTTTTGCCCCAACAGCGTAACCTCGCGATAACCGTTCTCGAAGAGTTGGCGAGCCTCGCTTAAAATCGATTGCGGGTTGCGACTGCGTTCGATGCCTCGTGTATATGGAACGACGCAGTATGAGCAGTAGTTGTTGCAGCCTCGCATAATGGCGATATATGCCGTAACGCCGTCTTTGTCGAGTCTTACGGGGGCAATATCGGCATAGGTCTCTTCGCGTGAGAGTTCGATGTTGATACCTTTTCCGCCCTCTTCTGCCGTGCGAAGTAGCTGTGGTAGCGAACGATACGAGTCGGGTCCGGCAACGATATCCACGCCATACTCGCCCTCGATAAGTTGCTCTTTGAGTCGCTCTGCCATACAGCCAATCACGCCAACTACGAGCGATGGCTTGGCTTTGCGGAAACGACGCATCTCGCTCAAACGACCCCAAATGCGTTGCTCGGCATTGTCACGAATTGAGCAGGTGTTTATAAGGATAACGTCTGCCTCTGCAATCTCTTCCGTATAGCGGTAGCCCTCCTCTTGGAGTATCGACAACACGATTTCGCTGCCGCCGACATTCATCTGGCAACCGTATGTCTCGATGAAGAGTTTACGACCTTCGCCGCAGAGTGGACGTAAGTTGTTGGTTTGCATCATCTGTTACATTGTTTGAATTTCGCTCTTATCCGGCAGTGGCTTAAAGCCCTCGCCAAACGTATTGTATGCACTCGTAACCACAAAGAACGCACGTGGGTCGCACTCCTTGATGGCGTGTTGTACTTGCAGGAGGTTTTTGTTAGGCACGACGAGCATAATCATCTCTTTTTCGTCGTTCGAGAACATTCCCTGCGACTTGATATACGTTGCCGAACGGTCCAAGTCGTAGAGGATGTAGTCACGCAGACGCTCGTTGTGCTTGTCCAAAATGATAAATATCATCTTGTCGTATGATGCACCGCTGATTACGTATGCCAACACACGCGAGGTGACATAGATTGTTATCAGCGAGTAGAACGACAACAGCCAACCCTCGGCATTAGGCTCGCCTGTTCCGAGTCCGAATCCGATGACGAGCAGACCCGACAAGACAACTACCGAGTCGGCAAGCAGCACAGCATTCGAGAAGCTGATGTGGAAATATTTTTGGAGCATCATTGCGATAATATCCGTACCGCCGGTTGTCGCCTGCTGTCGTA
Organism: Alistipes sp.; assembly: GCA_045635405.1. Taxonomy (GTDB): domain Bacteria; phylum Bacteroidota; class Bacteroidia; order Bacteroidales; family Rikenellaceae; genus Alistipes. The sequence continues at coordinate 3,007 of JAZRCC010000128.1, read as the reverse complement.
CGACCAGACCCACGCCGATACCCAAAAATACCGAGCCGATAATCGAGGTCAGCATAAGGTGGTTCGACAGGTCGATAATTCCGCCCAATAGTTGTGCAGGGTCGAGTGACTGCATCGCCTCCTCGGTTGGATACGAGAGTCGGGTGATGAGGTTCATCGCACCCGGTGTATAGAGTGCTGCCACGATGGTTTTGGTGCCGAATTGGCTGCCGAAGATTATGAAGGCCAAAATCATCAGTGGCACATCGAACATATAGCCGAATGTTCCGACCTGAATCTCGGGGAATATGTTGTGGAGTACGATACTTGCACCGTAGATACCACCCGGAACGATGTTGTAGGGGCTGATAAAGAATACATAACCTGCTGCCATAATTGTGCAGCCGACAAAGATCATAAGCCAAGAGTACCACCAGTCAAGCGAAAAGAGTGGGGCGGTGAATTGATGTAGTTTCATATAAAAAATCGAATTATCGTACAAAGATAATAAAAAACTCTATGAGTTTTTAGTTTTGCACCGAAAATTTGCACCTGTCGCCCATTTCTGCCTGCTTTTGGTTTGGCAACAAAAAACACCCCGAAAAATTTCGAGGTGTTGTGCCGAGCAACAATTTGCTGCTATTGACGTGGTTGTGGAGCCTGACCGCCGGGGCCGCCTTGTGGTCGAGGGCCACGGCCGAGTCGCTTCCCGATAAGGAAGATTTTCGATATTTGCTCGGGTGTCAGATACTCCTTGAACACACGCAAATACTCCTTCTTGCAGCTGATGACGTCGGCATCGGCATTCAATTGAGCCATAACGAGTTGTGCTGCGATTTTCTCGGTGATTTCCTTATCTTTGTACGACTCCATCACCATCTTCAAATCTTTGTGAATGGTGCGGATTTCGCGTTGATATTGCATATATACAGGAGCAAACTTTGCGGCCTGTTCGTCACTCATTTCGAGGGCCTCTTTGAGTGCTTCGATGCGTTTGTTGGCTCTGTTTTGTTCATTGCCCTGACCTCTGCCCGGGCCGCCGTGAGGTGGTTGTGCTGTGGCTGTTGCTACTGCGAGAATAGCCAATACGATTGCGAAAAACTTCTTCATACTCTTCGTGTTTTGTGTTAATCTTTTTGCAAAGATAGTAAAAATTCCATAATATCCACACCGTCTGCATAATCATTTAGCGTCGGTTGTTGTGCCTCGCCCAAAGATATGCCGTCGGCAAACTCTGCGATGTTCGTCACGCAACACTGTATGTGGTCGCGGTTTGCATCGAGCCACTTTTCGACTTCGCCTAACGCACTGTATCTGTAAATGTTTATGCGGCTTATATGTTGTGAAAATTCAGGTGCCGTAACCTCTGCAACAACCGCTTCGCCAAGATCATCAAAGCGAACGCCCTGCAACGTCATCAACGCACGGCATTGCAGATAGTTGTTGTGGTAGGGTTGCGACATTTTCGGTGCTGCGATTTCGATTTCGACCCACTTTGGAGCAAATACGAGCGATACATTTCGGCAACCGAGCCCGTCGTATGTGAATATGTCGTCGGATAGCCGCTGCCACTCCTCGGCGGTGACATTTGCCGATAGCACGGCTACCGAGTGCCGTGACGAACGCAGCAGGGTTGGTGTCGAGCCGAACATCGAGCGGAAGTGTAGGTTTGCACTCTCGCCGCCTGTGGCAATTATGCCATCGTAGGTGCGTGCAGGGTCGAATTTCTCGATTCTCACAGCGGGGTCGATGCGGCATATCTCGTCGGCGAGAAACTCCATCAACACACGGTCTTTGCTTGATGGCTTGATGTGGGGTACGTCGCCCGCAACTAATACGCAGAGCATATCGGCAAAACCTACGGCGGGGATGTTGCCCGCCATAACTATCGCCACGTCGAGCGGCTTGTGAGGTGCTATGGCGTATTGGGCAGCCCACGCTTCGAGCTTGTCGCGTTGCAACATCTGCGAGCGTATGGCGTCGATGGCTCGGCAGATGCTCTGCGGTGTAAACCACTCGTTCTGGGCAACTGCCTCGGCAATAATCTGTCGAGAGCGGTCGTCGCAGCCGAATGTTTCGAGCCTTTGCCCAAGTGTCGAAAGAGTAGCAATCATATCACAAAAATAGAAAAAACGGATGATTTTTGCAAATCATCCGTTTTTTGTCCTAGCTGTCCTAGCTGTCCTAGTCGTCCTAATATGTCCAGCTCTTCGACTCTTTTGGAGCGTTTGGCACATTCGCGAAGAATGTAAAGCCTGTGAGAGCCTCGATTTCGGCTACGCTCTTGGTCTGTATCGTTGCCGAGCCCGAGTGCTCAACCCAATAGCCGATACACTGCAACTCGCTTGCCGAGCACTCTTGTACTCGTTTGCCCGAGTTGCCCGACTTTGTGCGGAGCAACACTTTGTAGTAGTGCGTAGGCACTGCACAAGCTTTGCCCTTGCCCTTGTTGTCGTAGGCTACGCCTTGCGAGCCGTCGAAATGGGCACCCGTCACGACGTAGAGTGTGTCCGAGCATATCATATTGCGAACATCATTTTCGAGGGCCGCCCACTCAACGCCATTCAAGCTATACAACTGCGGAGTCATATTCGTTGCGTAGAACGTAGTTTGGTTGTCGGCGACCGACTTTGTTCGGTCTGCCGATGGCAACTGATGACCTCGCGAATGGCTGTACGTCTCGCCATTTTTTGGGTAGTAGGCGTTGTTGCCGATATTCGCCTCGTACGAGTTGTCGATGCAGTCGGGGTCGTAATCAAATGCGTCCGTACGCGATGTGCTGCCCAAGTAGCACGAGTGCAGCGGATATGCCACCCACAACGCACAGTGCTTCTCCTTGTCGAAGCCGAACGAGTAGTTTCGCAACTTCGAGTTCGAAGGCAACTTGTCGTGTGCTGCTACCTCGTAGTTTGCAAGCGAACGAGCCGCAGGCAACTCTGCCCAATTTCGAGCCACTGCAGGCTCTGCTCCGAGTGTCGTAAACTCTACTGCCTCTCCAAAGAACGATTGGCTTTGGGATGCGTAATCC
>JAZRCC010000127.1:0-2329 GCA_045635405.1 Alistipes sp. | reverse complement strand
TCCCAACGATGCGACGTGCACCCATATCACCCTATCGTCGGGCGATATCGCCGCAGCCATTCGCTCGAACATTCCACGACGACCATCCACCCACAGTCGAGCCTTCTTGTGCCACAATGCCACAATATTCATCAACGCCACATAGAGTGCAATTACCGCATTATATATCCACATAAGGAACTAAAATTTGGGTTTATCTCCGACAAAAACGGTGGCAAATGTACTACTTTTAGAGTAATTTACCAAATTACCAACCATATTCGATTGCCTGCTCGATATAACGCACATCGCACGCTCCATCGGGGGCAACATCGACCGCTGCAACATCGAACTGCACTTCGCCCAGAATGCGATGTTGCCGCATATATGATTGGGCAATACGTCGCAACGTACGGCACTTCGACTCGTCGATGGCCTCCTCTCCACGCTGCATCGAGCCCGCACGACGGCTTTTGACCTCGACGAAGTGCAGAACACCATAGCGGGTAGCGATGATGTCGATTTCACGATGAGCCTCACGCCAATTACGCTCGACAATCATAAAACCGTGCTGCCGTAGCCAATCGACCACCGCCTGCTCGCCACGTTGTCCGGTGATAAACTTTTCGTTCATAAACTATTTTGCAAAGAGGAACGACAAATCGTCGCCAGCCACAACCTCTCTAATTGGCATACCGTACTTGAAGATACGCATAGGACGCTTGCCGATAAGTTCCAATTTGCCATCAACATAGCGAAGCATACAACCCTCACGCAAACCTACGACATAGCGACGACGATTTGCCTCGATATACTCCAAGATACGTTGTTCACGAGTCTCGCCTGCGTGGCCCTCCGGATTGGCATCGAGATAGTGCGGATTGATTTGGAACGGAATGGCGTTGATTGCCTTGAACGATTCGGGCTCTACAATCGGCATATCGTTGGTGGTGCAAATTGTAGGACAGCAGACATTGCTACCTGCCGACCAGCCCACATACGGAACACCCTCCTTGATTCGCTTCAAAATTCCCTTCATCAGACCCTGCTGCTGCATCTTACGAGCGAGTGCAAACGTATTGCCGCCACCCACACAAATTGCTTCGGCACGACGAAGTGCTACGAGAGGACGTTTTTCGCGGTGGATTGAACGCACCTTAATGCCAATCTCGTTGAAACGCTCCTGCACCTTTCGCTCATACTCGGCATACGAAAAAGTGACCGCTGCATAGGGCACAAACAGCACCTCTTTAACACCTGCCAAATGGCAGCCAATCTCCTCAATCGGATATTTCAAATAGGCCTCGCCGGCATTGGTCGAATTGGAAATCATCAAAAGTTTTGCTTCTTTCATTATTCTGTTGATTTTTAATTAGTTATTACAATTTAATCGAACGCGATAGTTAAAATATTTCAATTATTTTGTCAAAGATAATAAAAAAGTGTTATCTTTGCAGCGATTTGCTGATTTTATTGCAAATAAAGTTTGTGTGATTAACCTAATAACTAAATAAAGTTTAACTAAAAATTACAAGTTATGGAAATTAAAGAGAGACTCGTTAAGACCATCGTTGAGAAATTGTGCGTTAAAGAGTCGGAAGTTACCCCAGAAGCAACATTCGCTGCTCTTGGAGCAGATTCGTTGGACAGCGTTGAGTTGATGATGGATTTGGAGAAGGAGTTCGATGTTGAGATTCCAGAGGAAGTAGCCGAGAAGTTCCAGAATGTTGGCGACGTTCTCGCATTCTTGGAGAAGACTGTAAAATAGTTTAGACTCTTTCAAACCGAAATCATATTTTAGAACCCTTTTATTCGAAATTGACAATTTGGAGATGAAACAGAGAAGAGTTGTTGTAACGGGTATCGGCACAATCAACCCTATCGGAAACAACGTAGCGGAGTACTTTCATAACCTTGAACAGGGCACCAGCGGCTGTCGTCGCATCTCGTTGTTCGATGCTTCAAACTTCAAATCTCAAATTGCTTGCGAGGTCAAAGATTATGACCCGCTGCAATATTTCGACCGCAAAGAGGTTCGTCGGCACGACCGATTTGCACAGTTTGCACTCATCGCTGCTCAACAGGCCGTAGATGATGCAAAGCTCGACGAGCCAACACTGAACAAAAAGCGTATCGGTGTTGTATTCTCGTCAGGTGTAGGAGGTTTGCAAACCTTCCACGAGGAGGTAGGTAATTGGGCTGTAAGCGATGGGAAACCTCGCTTCAGCCCATTCTTTATACCTATGTTCATTTCGGACATCGCAGCCGGACATATCTCGATAAAGTATGGTTTCAAAGGTCCTAATTACTGCGTGGTTTCGGCGTGTGCTTCGTCAAATCACGCAATAAT
>JAZRCC010000126.1:0-2410 GCA_045635405.1 Alistipes sp. | reverse complement strand
CTGCTCCTCAATCTCCTTGATGCGGTCAATCGAGAACGACGCCTTCTGCCACAACTTCTCGACATCCTCTTTTGGTACTACGCCGAGTTGGCTCCACGCCTCGGAAGCGAGAATCTCAACCTTCAAATAGGCGTCAAACTTATTCTGCTCGGTCCAAACATTTCGCATTACACTGCGACTATATCTCTCAATCATATCTCTACTTTTTTATACGTTTTAGGAAACATTCGATTGTATTCTGCATCAACATAGTGATGGTCATAGGGCCAACGCCACCCGGTACGGGGGTGATGTACGATGCAATATCTTTTACGCTGTCGAAATCTACGTCGCCGCAGAGTTTTCCGCTTACGCTATCGCGATTGACCCCTACGTCGATAACGATAGCACCTTCGCGTACCATATCGGCCGTAATCATTCGTGAACGACCTACGGCAGCGATAAGAATATCGGCTTGACGAGTAATCTCGGCAAGGTTGGCGGTGCGTGAGTGTGCAATCGTAACGGTTGCATTGGCATCGAGCAGCAGCTTTGCCATCGGCTTGCCAACGATATTGCTACGACCCACTACAACGGCACGACTACCAGCAATATTAAATCCGCACTCCTCAATCATTCGCATTACGCCCTTTGGGGTGCAAGGCTTAATACAAGGTTTGCCCATCCAGAGGTTTGCAACATTGTCGGGGTGGAAACCATCGACATCCTTTTCGAGAGCAATAGCATCGATAACTCGCTCCTCGTTGATATGCTTTGGCAGCGGTAACTGCACCAATACACCATCAACCTCGCTATCTGCATTCAGACGTGCGATTTCGTCGAGCAGAGCCTCTTCGCTTGTCTCGGCAGCCATCGTAATCAACTCCGATTTGATACCAACCTCGGCAGCAGCCTTGATTTTGCCACGCACATAGGATTGCGATGCAGGGTTGTCGCCAACCAAAATTACGGCCAACGAGGGAACTCTGCCATACTCCTTGTCGAGTGCTACGACCTGCTCTGCCATCTCCTGTTTCAGGCGTGCGGAGAGCAATTTGCCATCTATAATTGTACTCATAATCAATTTTATTTCAATGCTTTATGTCCAATATCCGAACGATAGAACAGATTGTCACATTCGATTTTTGCAACCTCGCTATTTGCTTTCTGCATAGCTTGTGCGAGATCCGCACCACGAGCAACCACAATCATTACACGGCCACCCGCTGTGATGAGTTCGCCCTTGTCGTTGCGAGCTGTACCCATATGATAAGCCGTTGCATCGATTGCCTCCAAGCCCTCGATAACAAAACCCTTTGCGTAAGAGCCTGGGTATCCTTTTGATGCGAGAACGATACCGAGCGTAGCATCTTTCGACCAACGAATCTCTTCAACGGTGCGGTCTGTTGCTACGGCTGCGAAGATATCGTAGATATCGCTATCGAGCAGTGGCAATACAACCTCGGTCTCGGGGTCGCCAAAACGAGCGTTAAACTCGATGACCTTAATGCCTGTTGCGGTCTTCATCAAACCACCATACAGCACACCTGTCAGCGGATAACCTTCGCTTGCCATTGCGTCGATTGTCGGTTGCATAATCTTGTCGATGGCATACTGCAAATCCTCATCCGTAATAAATGGGAGGGTTGTGTAGGCTCCCATTCCGCCCGTATTTGGACCCTTGTCGCCGTCGTACGCACGCTTGTGGTCTTGTGCTACGGGCATAGGATAGAGCTTGGTACCATTGACAAAGCACATCAACGAGAATTCGGGACCCTCCAAGTACTCCTCAATCACTACCCTGCCTTTGCCAAAACTCTCATCCATCAGCATATCTTTCAGGGCGGCATCAGCCTCCTCGAAGTCCATCGCTACAACGACACCTTTACCTGCTGCCAAACCATCGTATTTGATTACGGTAGGCGTGCCGGTCATCTCGACATATTGGCGAGCCTCATTGTAATCCTCGAATGTTTTATATGCTGCGGTTGGGATGTTGTGACGCTTCATCAACTCCTTTGCAAACTCTTTGGATGACTCGATGCGTGTTGCCGATTTGGTGTGTCCGAAAATTGGCAAGCCCGCCTGACGGAACTCATCGACAACGCCCACAGCCAGAGCAGCCTCTGGTCCAACAACGGTCAAGTCGATATGATTTGCCAAAGCAAACTCCTTCAAAGCTGCTACGTCGCTATCCTTTATGCCAACGCACTCTGCTTGTGCAGCCATACCTGCATTGCCTGGTGCGGCGTATATCTTTTCGACCTGCGGGCTGCGACTCAACGCATCGACAATAGCGTGTTCGCGACCGCCCGAACCTATAACAAGAACTCTTTTGCCCATTGCGTTTTAGTGTTTGAAGTGACGCATTCCTGTGAACAACATCGTAATACCCAACTCGTTAGCCTTCTTGATTGCATCCTCGTCACGG
>JAZRCC010000125.1:0-1534 GCA_045635405.1 Alistipes sp. | reverse complement strand
TCGCTACGAAATCGGTTGCCGAGTTGGCGGAGATATCACACGCAGCGATGACCGAGCAATTGGCAAAGTTGCGTCAGGAGAAGGCACAGTATCAAGAGAAGAGTAAATAGAAACTGCATATTGAATTAAACGAAAAATATGGCAAAAGCTGAAAATCAGAATGGAGCTTTACGCTACGATGATTCGTCGATTATAACCCTTACCCCTCGTGAGCACGTTCGCTTGCGTCCGGGTATGTATATTGGCAATCTGGGCGATGGAACATCGTCCGACGACGGTATTTATGTGCTGATAAAGGAGGTTACCGACAACTCGATTGACGAGTATATGAATGGCTTCGGCTCACGTATCGAGATTACAATCGAGGATAATGTTGTGACGGTACGCGACTATGGTCGAGGTATTCCGCTCAACTCGCTTGCGGCGGCTGTCAGTGTGATGGACACGGGTAGCAACTACGAGGAGGATGGCAAAAAGACCGTAGGTTTGAATGGTGTCGGAGTGAAGGCGGTGAACTACTTGTCGAGTGAGTTTATGGCCCGCTCGGTGCGAGGCGGCGAGGCCCACACCGTAACCTTTGCTTGCGGTTTGGAGCAGACCGACAAGTGGGAGAGCGATGTCAATGAGAAGGATGGTACGCTGATTCGTTTTCGTGTCGATGAGGATATCTTTGGCAAGTATGCCTACAATTTGGAGTATGTCGAGCAGCTGGTTCGCAACTATACATACCTCAATAAGGGTCTTGTCATAACGCTCAACGGCACGTCGTACACCTCGAAAAATGGTCTGCTCGATTTGCTGACCGACAACTTCGATGAGGAGCCGCTCTACGAGCCAATCTACCTCTCGGGTAACGATATCGAGGTGGTGATTACGCACGGCAATCGCTATGGCGAGAGCTACTACTCGTTCGTCAATAGCCAATACACCCCTATGGGCGGTACGCATCAGGCGGCATTCCGTGAGGCTATCGTAAAGACGTTGAAGGAGTTCTATCACAAAGATTACGACCCTGCCGATGTGCGTGCGTCGATTATCGCCGCTATATCGGTGCGAGTTGCCAAGCCGATGTTCGAGTCTCAGACCAAGATTAAACTCACGTCGAAAGATGTCTCGAAAGATGGCCCTTCGATTCGACAGTTCGTGGGCGAGTTTTTGGCTACGGAGTTGGATAACTACCTCCACAAACACCCCGAAACGGCACAGGCAATTCAGCGAAAGATTGTCGATAGCGAGAAGGAGCGTAAGGAGATTGCAGGTGTGCAGAAGAAGGCACGCGAAACGGCAAAACGAGCACTGCTCAACAACAAAAACCTACGTGACTGCAAGATACACCGCAACGATAAACACGAGTTGGCAGAGCAGACGATGATATTCCTCACGGAGGGTAATTCGGCTTCGGGTTCTATCACCAAGAGCCGTAATCCGCAGACGCAGGCGGTGTTCTCGCTGAGGGGTAAGCCGCTGAACTCCTACGGAATGAAGAAGACCATCGTATATAAGAAGGATGAGTTCAACTATTTGCAGGCGGCAC
>JAZRCC010000124.1:0-5268 GCA_045635405.1 Alistipes sp. | reverse complement strand
AGCTGCTGCTGCCTATTACGGAGGTGGTGTCGAAGCGCGACTTTTTGGATTACGAAGCAAAATATACGGAGGGCTTATTCGATGAGCTAGCCCCTGCACCGATTGACGACGAAGTTCGCCAGCGGTTGAACAGAATGACACTTGCGGCGTATCGAGCTTGCCGATGCAGCGGAATAGTCCGTATCGACTTTATCGTTACGGCGGATGGTGAGCCATACCTTATAGAGATTAACTCGATTCCGGGAATGTCGAGCGGCAGTATTGTCCCAAAACAGGCTCGCACGGCAGGTATCTCGCTCGGCGAACTGTATGATAAAGTTATAGCCGATAAGATGGCTGATAGAATGGCATAGAATGAGAGCGGTATGATTGAAATCGATGGAAAAATAGTAAGTGCCGATGTGCTGACCGAGCACTTTGCGTGTGATTTGGCAGCGTGTCGTGGTATATGTTGCGTCGAGGGCGATTCGGGTGCTCCGCTCGATATCGACGAGGTTGATGAGTTGGAGGAGCAGTTCGAGGCGTATCGTCCCTATATGACCGAGGAGGGTATCAGGGCGGTCGAGGAGCAGGGTTTTATGGTTGTCGATGTGGATGGCGACTACACCACACCGCTGGTTAATGGTGCGGAGTGTGCCTACTCGTTCCGCAATGCCGATGGGGTGTGTCTGTGTGCTATCGAGGCGGCATATCGTGATGGAAAGTGCTCGTTCAAAAAACCGATTTCGTGCCACCTCTATCCGATACGTTTGGTCGAGTTCTCGAATGGTACTATCGGACTGAATTATCATCGTTGGTCGGTGTGTAAATCGGCGTGCGAATGCGGACAACGACTGCAAATACCGCTATACAAAGCACTGCGTGAGCCTTTGGAGCGTCGTTTCGGCGAGGAGTTCTACCACGCATTGGAGTGTGCTGCCGACCTTCTGAAAAACGAAAAAGAGAGGTAAGATTATGAAGAGATTATTGATATTGGCTTTGGGCGTGTTGCTTGCAGTTGCAGAGGGCGTAGCACAAGAGGTGGCAACGACCCTGCAAGATAGCGTAGCTACAAACGTGTCGGTTGCGCCCGTCCTGACCGATAGGGTAGAGTCGCCTATTGTGGTCGATACACTCGCTACGGATACGCCGTTGATGTCGGTGCTGCTGCTCAACGATGGCACTTGGCGATATATTGAAAACAGCCCTATTAAGCAGGACTCTACACTGTTTGCTACGCGTTGGAACAATGACGAGATATCGGTCTATAAGGATGTGCAACTGTCGTCGCTGCCAAAGAGCGTACCTATCCGCTTGGTCGATACAACGGCACTCTATCACTATCCGCACCGAGGCCGTATAACGTCGCGATATGGTATTCGCCATCGTCGCAACCACAATGGTATCGATATCGCATTGAAGGTGGGCGATACAATCTGTGCCGCATTCAACGGCAAGGTGCGTTTTTCGAAGTGTACCGATACGGGCTACGGCACGCTGATTATCATCCGCCACGACAATGGTTTGGAGACCTATCACGGACACCTGTCGAAGCGTCTGGTCGAGGAGAACGAACGTGTAGTTGCGGGTCAGCCAATCGCATTGGGTGGCAACTCGGGCCGCTCAACAGGGCCGCATATCCATTTCGAGTGCCGATATATGGGTCAGTCGTTCGACCCGGAGCGTTTGTTCGATTTCAAAACGGGAGAGCTGCGTCGCGACAAGTTCGTATTGCGTCGCTCCTATTTCAGCATCTACTCAAAATATGAGCAGGATTTCAATGCCGAGGCGGAGTCCTACGCTGCCGAAAAACGCGAAAATGAGGCTGCGGCAGAGCGTCGCTATTATCGTGTTCGCAGTGGCGATTATCTCGGACGTATTGCAAAGCGAAACCATACAACCGTATCGGCAATTTGTCGTCTGAATGGAATAAAGCCGAATACGGTGCTGAAAATCGGACGAGTGTTGCGTGTGAAGTAGCGATTTCGGCGTGCGATGTGCTACATCGAGCGGTTGTCAAATAGGTTTGGCATCCGCTCGATTTCGCTTTGAGGATGTTTCGGAGGTCGTAAATGCGGCGTGTAATTCGCCAAAATGCCGATTTGCAGGGCGATATAAAGTTGTGTAAATCACTTTGCGGCAGTGGTTTTGCGAAATTTTTGATTTTTTTTAATTTTGAATGTTGGAAAGTTGGAATATTCGGAAAATAATTCGTACCTTTGCACACTCGCAAAGTGCGAGGTTGGATACAAACATTTAATAACAAGTATTTTAGACGTAAAATGGATTCGTTAAGTTACAAAACCATCTCGGCTAATGCAGCGACTGTCAACAAGGAGTGGGTTGTCATCGATGCAACAAACGAGGTGCTGGGACGTTTAGCTTCACAAATCGCAAAGATTTTGTGCGGCAAACACAAGCCAAGTTACACCCCACACGTCGATTGCGGTGATTACGTTATCGTAGTCAATGCCGACAAGGTGAAACTCACTGGCAAGAAGATGACCGACAAGGTCTATGTACGCCACACCGGTTATCCTGGTGGTCAGCGTTTTGCTACTCCGGAGGATCTGCTCCATCGTAAGCCAACGGCTGTTATCGAGGAGGCAGTTCGTGGTATGCTCCCAAAGACACGTTTGGGCCGTGCCATTATCAAAAATTTGAAGGTTTATGCAGGCGAGGAGCATCCTCACGCAGCACAGAACCCAAAACAAATTAAGTTAAACGAGATTAAGTAAACATTATGGAAGTTGTAAACACTGTTGGTCGCCGTAAGGCCGCTGTTGCTCGCGTATTCGTGAAGGCTGGTACAGGTAAAATTACAATTAACCAGAAGGAACTCGCAGTTTACTTCCCACTGAACATCCTTCAGTATGAGGTAAAACAGCCATTGCTCGTTACCGAGACAACCGAGAGCTACGATGTAGTAGTAAACTTGGTAGGTGGCGGTATCAAGGGTCAGGCCGAGGCTGCACGTATGGGTATCGCACGTGCATTGTGCGAGATTAACCCAGAGTATCGTGCCGTTTTGAAGAAGAACGGTTTCCTTACTCGTGACTCGCGTGAGGTTGAGCGTAAGAAGCCGGGTCAGCCTGGTGCACGTCGTAAGTTCCAGTTCAGTAAGCGTTAAACCTTATTGCACCAAACAATTCGGCAAAGCACGACGAGGGTTCCAAATAGGCTTGACTATACCTTATATGATATACTACAAGTTTATTGCCCTGTCGCGGAAAACTCAACGGACCGAAGAGTATAACATCGCTACCGTTGGGTTGAAGTAAAGAGATTAAAACAAAACAAAAAACGTTAAACAAAAATGTCACGTACAGATTTTAATACACTGTTGGAAGCCGGCGTTCATTTCGGTCACTTGAAGCGCAAGTGGAACCCAAAAATGGCTCCATATATCTTTATGGAGAAGAACGGCATCCATATCATCGACCTTCACAAGACAGTTGTAAAGTTAGATGAGGCAGCAGCAGCACTCAAACAGATTGCAAAGAGCGGTCGTCGTGTGTTGTTCGTTGCAACCAAGAAACAAGCAAAGGAAATTGTTGCCGAAAAAGTGTCGGCAGTTGGTATGCCTTACGTTTCAGAGCGTTGGGCAGGCGGTATGCTGACAAACTTCCCAACTATACGTAAAGCCGTTCGTAAGATGGCAACCATCGACAAGATGACCAACGACGGCGTTTATGATAACTTCTCGAAGCGTGAGAAGTTGCAGATTGCACGTCAGCGTGCAAAACTCGAAAAGAACCTTGGTTCTATTGCAGACCTTACCCGTGTACCTGCTGCTTTGTTCGTTATCGACGTACAGAAAGAGCAGAATGCAGTTCGTGAGGCGAAGCGTTTGAGCATCCCTGTATTTGCAATGGTAGATACTTGTTGTGATCCAACCGACATTGATTACGTTATTCCAGCAAATGACGATGCTACAAAGTCTATCGCACTCATTCTCGATGTTGTATGTGCAGCAATCGCAGAGGGTACCGAGGAGCGTAAGCTCGAGCGTGAGAAGGAGATGGAGGAGAACGGTGGCGAGGCTCCAGCAGAGGAGGTAGCACCAAAGCGTACTCGTACTCGAGTAAAGCGTAGCGTAAAAGAGGCAATTGACACCGAGGAGGCAGTAGTAGCAGAGGTTGTTGCTGCTGTTGAGGAGGTTGCCGAGTAATTATTTACAAACTCAATTAAAAACAGAACAATTATGGCTATTGAGATTAAGGCAGCTGATGTAATGAAGCTCCGCAAGATGACCGGTGCAGGTATGATGGATTGCAAGAAGGCACTCCAAGATGCAGAGGGCGATTTTGCACGAGCACAGGATATTATCCGCGAGAAAGGTAAGTTGATCGTTGCAAAACGTGCTGACCGTTCGGCAAGCGAGGGTGTTGTCGTAACCAAGATTGAGGGTACAAAGGGTTATATCCTTTGCCTTGCTTGTGAGACCGACTTCGTAGCACAGAATGGCGAGTTTACTGCATCGGCTAACGAGATTTTGGAGATTGCTGTTGCTGCTGATGCAGCTGACCGCGATGCTTTGCTCGCAGTTAAGAATGCAGAGGGACACACCGTTGAGGAGATGGTAACCGAGAAGTCGGGTCAGACCGGCGAGAAGGTTGAGCTTGCATACTATGCACGTGTTGAGGCTCCATATATCAACGCTTATGTTCACTTCAATAAGAAACTCGGTACTTTGCTCGGCTTCAACAAGGAGGTTGATGCAGAGGTAGCAAAGAAGATTGCAATGCAGGCAACTGCAATGGCACCGCTGTCGATTGACGTTGACGACTGCCCAGCAGAGGTTGTTGCACACGAGAAGGCAATCGCTTTGGAGCAGATGAAGCAAGATCCAAAGAACGCTAACAAGCCAGAGGCTATCTTGGAGAAGATTGCCGAGGGTAAGATGCGTAAGTTCTTCGAGGAGAACACCCTTTTGAACCAGGCTGTTGTTGGTGAGAAGGAGACTATCCGCGAGATGTTGGCTGCTTCGGATAAGGAGGCAACCGTAGTTGCTTACAAGCGTTTCGCTTTGGAGGCGTAATCAACTGATTACCATATAAAATTAGCCGCTCTTCGCAAGTTGAGTGGCTAATTTTTTTTGTGCAAATAAACAGATAGGGCGTATGCGAAAAATCGACATACGCCCTATAATGTTATTGACCTCACTCTACCTACTTTCGTATTGCAATCTTTGCAATGCGGCGTTCGTGGCGACCTCCTCGTTCAAATTCGGTTGTCAGCCACTCTTCGAGAATCTCGATTGCGGTCTGGTTTTCGATAAATCGTGCA
>JAZRCC010000123.1:0-4120 GCA_045635405.1 Alistipes sp. | reverse complement strand
TGGTGTTGGAGGCTCTGACCGATTCGCAACACGGAGTGATTGCATCGCTCGACGAGGTTAAGGCGGTAGGTCATCGTGTGGCTCACGGTGGCGAGTATTTCACGGCAAGCTGCATTGTCGATGAGGATGTTAAGGCGAAGATTCGTTCGTTGTTCGAGATTGCACCGCTCCACAACCCTGCCAATTTGGAGGGTATCTTGGCAATCGAGCGTGTGTTGCCTTCGGTAGCACAGGTTGCGGTGTTCGATACCTCGTTCCACCAGACAATTCCTGCGGTAAACTACATCTACGCACTGCCTTACGAGTATTACGAGAAGTATCGCGTTCGTCGCTATGGTTTCCACGGCACAAGCCACAAGTTTGTTGCCGAGCGTGGTGCTGCGTTGGCGGGTTTGGCGTTCGACAATTCGAAGATTATCACCTGCCATATCGGTAATGGTGCCTCGATTACGGCTGTCGTCAATGGCAAGTCGTTTGTTACGTCGATGGGCTTCTCGCCTGTTGATGGTCTGGTTATGGGTACCCGTTCGGGCGATGTCGATCCAAGTGCTTTGACCTATATCGCCGAGAAGGAGGGTATGAGCGTAGCGGATATCAACACGATGATAAACAAGCGTTCGGGCGTTGAGGGTTTGTCGGGCGTATCGAGCGATATGCGTGATATCGATGCTGCATACGATGCCGGAAATCCGCGTGCAATTTTGGCTCGTGATATCTACTTTGCCCGCATCAAGCAGTATATTGGCAAGTATGCCGCTGCAATGGGTGGTGTCGATTTGGTAGTCTTTACGGGTGGCGTAGGCGAAAATTCGGCAGAACTTCGCGAGGGAGCCTGCTCGTCGATGGAGTTTATGGGCATAAAGATTGATACGGAGATCAATGCCCCTGTGCGTGGCACCGATACGATTATTTCGAGCAGCGACTCGTCGGTAAAGGTTGCCGTCATTGCAACAAACGAGGAGCTGGTTATAGCAATGGATACATTTAATTTGGTAAAATAGGATATTTGAAGTTATGAAACATTTGACAGAGATAGTTGAGGAGGCTCGCAAGCGTGGCCCAAAACGCTTGGCTGTTGCATATGCACAAGATTCGCACACCATTGAGGCGGTAAATGATGCCTACCTCGAAGGTCTTGTGACGCCAATATTGTATGGCGATAAGGAGATTATCGAGCAGATTTGCCGCGAGAAGGGTATCGATTCGTCGAACTTTACGATTATCCACGAGCCGAGCGATGTTAAGTGTGTGACATTGGCAGTAGCGGCTTGCGTTAAGGGCGAGGCCGATGTGCTGATGAAGGGAATGGTCTCGACCGACAAGTATATGCGTGGTATTCTCAACAAGGAGTGCGGTCTGATGAAGGGCCCAAAGAGCGTTTTGAGCCACGTCTCGGTTATGGAGTGGTCGGGCTACCACAAGTTGCTGACCGTATCGGATATCGCTGTTATTCCGCAGCCCGATATCAAACAGAAGCAGCAGCTGATTGGCTATTTGCGTTCGACTTGCGAGACTTTGGGTATCAAGACCCCAAAGATTGGCTGTATTGCCCCTTCGGAGCAGGTATTGACAGGCTCGGTATCATCGACCGAGAGTGCCGTATTGTCGAAGATGGCAGACCGTGGTCAGTTGGGCGATGTGATTGTCGATGGCCCATTGTCGCTTGACGTTGCACTCTATCGCGAGGTGGCAGAGCATAAGCACGTCAAGGGCTCGGCTGTGGCTGGCGATGTCGATGCACTGTTGTTCCCAAATATCGAGTCGGGAAACGTATTCTTCAAGTCGGTTTCGCACCTTGCGGGTGGTGAGTTGGCTGCTATGGTAGTCGGCACATCGAAGCCTTGCGTATTGACTTCGCGTGGCGACTCGGCTCTCTCGAAGAAGTACTCTATTGCACTTGCCTGCTTGTCGGTGTAGGTGCTGTTATATAGGACGAACGTATGAAGATTTTGATTTTGAACGGAGCAAATCTCAATTTGCAGGGTCAGCGTGATAGGGGAGTATATGGCTCGGAGAGTTTCGAGGAGTATATCCCACGCTTGCAAGGACTCTATGCCGATGATGAGATTGCTTATTGCCAGAGCAACGTCGAGGGCGAGTTGGTCGATATGCTGCACAAGGCTGATGGTGCATACGATGGCGTGGTGTTTAATGCCGGAGGCTATACCCACACATCGGTCGTTCTGCGTGATGCAATTTCGGCAGTGTCGGTGCCGGTGGTTGAGGTGCATATCTCCAATATCGTTGCCCGTGAGCCGTTCCGCCATACATCGCTTATCGGTGGGGTGTGCTGCGGCTCGATAATCGGCTTTGGGCTCGACTCGTATAGACTTGCTATCGAGGCGTTGAAGCTGCATCGATAGCCTGACGTTGCCAAAATTGTCGGAGAGATGGAGTTGCGTGACCGAGTAACTACGGGTGTTACGTGGAGTATCGCCGAGAAGGTAGCCTCCGCTCTGTTGCAGATGGTCGTAAGCATTGTCGTTGCACGTCTGCTCTCGCCCCAGGACTTTGGTACGGTCGCAATTTTGGTCTTCTTTACGGCAGTTGCTTCGGTGGTTGTCGATAGCGGATTTTCGCAGACACTTATCCGCAAGAGTCAGGTCAGCAATGACGATTTCCGTTCGGTCTTTATCTTTAATATACTCTTTGCAGCGGTGGTCTATGTGGTGTTGGTTGCCACATCGCCCACCGTTGCCCGTTTCTATGAGTTGCCGATTATCCGACAACTCGCTCCTCTGATATTTTTAGCGATACCTTTTGCTGCGTTGGGGGCGGTGCAGAGTGCGGTTATGGCTCGCAACTTCCGATTTGCCGCTATATCGCAGATAAACTTTGCAGCGTCGTTCATATCGGGCGTTGCTGCCATCGTGCTTGCACTCTGCGGCTGTCACGTTTGGAGCCTTGTTTGGCAACGGCTGCTCTATGTTGCCGTACGCTCGTTGCTGCTGTGGTACGGCAGTTCGTGGCGTGGCGAGGGTCGTGTATCGTTGCATGCTTTGAGGACGATGGCACCATTCTCGTTGCGGTTGATGGCGACCGATACCGTTGCCGCCGTATATGCCAATATCTCGCAGATGTTTATCGGCAAGATATACTCACCTACACTGCTCGGCTACTTCAATCAGGGCCAAAAGTTGAAGGATTTGCCCGTAAATGCTCTGGTGCAATCGGTGCAGTCGGTAACCTATCCGGCACTCTCGAATATCGCCGATAATCGCGAAAAGTTTGCCGAGTCGTATCGCATTGTGATGTTGGCAACCGCAGCGATTGTTATGCCGATTATGGTCGGAATGATTGCTGTTGCCGACGATATGTTTGTCGTAGTGTTGGGCGAACGCTGGCTGCCTACGGTGCCATATTTCCGTATCTTGGCACTTGGCGGAGTTTGCTATCCGCTGTCGATGGTTGCGATGAATGTGTTGAAAGTGTATAGCAACGGTTCGATTATCATCCGCTTGGAGATAGCGAAAAAGGTCATAATGACGCTGATTTTTGCCGTTACGATACCGTTCTCTGCCGAGGCGGTGGCGTGGGGCCTAACGGCAATGCTCTTTGTGGAACTTGTTATGAATATCGCTGCCTCATTGCGATACGTTGCGTTGCGATACGTTGCGTTGGTGCGGACGCTGTTTACGGTGGCAGTGGTTGCCGTTGCGATGTATCTGGCAGTTGTAGGGGTCGGATATCTGTTGATGGATTGGACTCCGATATGGCGACTGCTGATTGAGATTTTGGTGGGCATTACGACCTACGCAGGTGTAGCTCTGCTGTTGCAGGCAGAGTTTATCCGTATTCTCTATGAGAATGCCCTGCGATTGCTCCGCCCTAAAAATGGGTAAAACCCTCGAATTGAGCCTCGATAGGCTCTTCTCCTCTATGCCACTCTATTTTGCCGATGTTCTGCTCGGTTATCTTGCCGATTGGGAATAATTGATAACCAAATCGCTCTTGAAATTGCAAGGCGAGCTGTTCGGCTTTGTCGGCTGCTACGGTGAAGAGCAGTCGATAATCTTCGCCACCACCGAGGGCCTTCTCTATAGATGCGTAGGTGGGGATGTTGTCGATATCGATTGTAGCACCCTTGTGCGACGCCTCCAAGATATGTTTCAGGTCGGAT
>JAZRCC010000122.1:0-3913 GCA_045635405.1 Alistipes sp. | reverse complement strand
CGAAAGTAGGTCCCGTAGTGCCAACATAGACACCATACTGCAATTTGATGGACTCACGCTCGGCAATCTGCGTTGCCAAATCACGCAGACGACGGCTATAACAGTCGTGCATATCAGGGAAACGTGGGCCACACTCCATATTAGGGCCAATCAGCGGGTTAGGCAGCAGGTTGATATGGTCGGTGATAATCATCAAATCGCCCACACAGAACGAGGTGTTGATACCGCCACCCGCATTCGACACGAACAACTGACCAATGCCGAGCAGTGCCATAACACGAACGGGGAATGTCACCTGACGCATCGTGTAGCCCTCGTAGTAGTGGAAACGACCCTGCATTGCCACGATACGGCGATTGGCAACACGTCCGAAAATCATCTGTCCGGCGTGACCGACAACCGTAGATACGGGCATATTTGGAATTGCAGAGTATGGAATTGCAAAATCGATATCGATACTATCGACAAAACCGCCCAAACCTGTACCAAGGATGACACCCACTTCGGGTTGATAGTCCGACGTACGCTCCTTCAAAAATTCGACAGCCTCTAAAATCTGTTTCATATAGTCAATGTTTTTAATACTATTACACTATGGCTCGATGCTATGCTATCGCAAGGCATCACCCTCGCGATATTTAACAAATCGCTTGACCTCTTCGTCCAGAGTTCGATAGAAGCGAGGACCACTACCATAAACAAAATCCACTCCAATAGTCTCGTAGTACATACGCGATTTTATGCTGGCCGGTATTTTGTCGCTGTTGATAAGCTTTACGGCATCCTTTTCGGTCATCACAATCACTGCATCCTTATACTCGCTCAACATCTCCTCGATACGTTCGAGGTCGGCAATACGATAGACGTGATGATCCTCGAAATCGAGCGTTGCAACCATTGTGTAGCGACGTTCAACCGACTTTTTGAAGACATCGCTATTGCCAATGCCCGACATAGCGATAACACGACTCTCTTTTGGCAAATCGGCCTCCGTATTATCCAACAACGAACGGAGCGAGCGTTCTGCCATTCGAGAGAAGAAAATCGACTGCGAAGCCTTCATCATCAGGTGCTGGTTGAAGATTCGATAGTTTATCGGGTTCATCTTCTCGGGACACTTCGTAACGACATACATATTGGCACGATAGAGCGAACTCATCTGGTCGCGCAACTGTCCGTATGGCAAGAGATTGTCCTCGTATGGCGGACGTGTGGCATCGACCACCACGATATTGAGATATGGCTTGACGTAGCGATGTTGAAATCCGTCATCCATAATGACAACTTCTATCCCCTCGAACTCTGCCAACATCTGTTCAATACCCTCAACACGACGCTCACATACCACGACAGGTACCGATGGGAATTTCAACTTTATCTGCAATGGTTCGTCGCCGACATCACGATAGGAGTCGGTAGTCTCGACAACTCTGTACCCTTTTGTCGTTCGTCCATAGCCACGCGAAATCACCGCAACATTGTGGTTTTCGGAGAGATACTCTACGAGCAACTCCACGATAGGAGTCTTACCCGTACCACCTACCGTAATATTGCCTACGCATATAACCGGAATATGGAACTCCTTGACAGCAAACCACTCTCTGTCAAAGCACCAATTGCGGATAGCAACTCCCCAACCATAAAATAATGAGGCTATTTTCAGCAAAAGTGACTTCACAAAATATATAATTTTTCAAAGGTACAAAAAATATTTCAACCCTCCAACAATTAGTGCAATTTTTGAAAAAAATTGTTTACAAAATTGATACATTAATTTCAAATTTATTACCTTTGCGGTATGAAGACACTTTTTCGACTCTCGATATTAGCAATCGTTATATTTGCCTCGATGAGCTGCAACAACACAGCAACCAACACCGAGGAGGCAAAGCCTCGCAACATCCTATTTGGCATCGATGCCGACCTCTATACAGTCGAACAGCACACCGTCGAAAGAGGCGATACGTGGAGCAAGATTTTGGATAGTTACGGCATCGAGAATACTCGCATTGCACTGCTCGACAAACTCACCAAAGAGATATGTCCGTTGCGTACAATACGCACCGATAATCGCTATACGACATTCACTCGCCCCGATAGCGTTATGCTTGGCGATTCGCTGCCACGCAAAGAGATTCTCGACTATCTCGTCTATGAGAAGAACTTGGTCGATTACGTTGTATTCGAGTTTGTTGGCGATTCGGTCGGTGTCCGCGAGGGTGCTCGTGAGGTTACACTGCATCGCCGAAAGAGCCACGCTGTAATCACCAACTCGTTGTGGGCGTCGATTATCGAGGAGAATCTGCCATACGCCCTTGCATCCGAAATGGAGGATATCTACCAATGGACGGTCGATTTCTTCGGCATCCACGAGGGCGACAGCTTCACCGTTATCTACGACGAAAAATTCATCGACACCCTATCGGTGGGTATTGGTCGAGTATGGGGTGCAAAATTCACCCACGCAGGCAAAGATATCTACGCCATCCCATTCCCACAAGGTGGCAAAGTTCAATATTGGGAGGCTGACGGTGGTTCGTTACGCAAGCAGTTGTTGAAGGCTCCGCTGAAATTCACACGCATATCGTCGGGCTTTTCGAATGCTCGTTTTCACCCCGTTTTGAAGCGATACCGCCCACATCACGGTGTTGATTATGCAGCACCTGCCGGCACACCTGTTCGTGCGGTTGCCGACGGTACCATCACCTACAAAGGCTACAAGGGTGCAGGTGGTCACACCATCTACATCAAGCACCCGAACAATCTCAAATCGGGATATCTACACCTTCGTGGCTATGCCAAAGGTATTGCTGTCGGTCGTCGTGTAACACAGGGTCAAGTTATCGGCTACGTAGGCAGTACAGGTCGTTCGACCGGCCCACACCTCGACTTCCGTTTGTGGCGTAACGGCTCCCCTATCAACCCATTGAAGGTGCCGCAAAAGCCGGCAGAACCTATTGCCAAAGCCAACCGCGAGAAGTTTGAGTGGGTGCGTGAGCGTGTGATAGCCGAGTTGGAGGGCGAAGTACCCGATTCGATGCGTATAATTCAGTTGGACTCGATATAATAGAATTGGCAGAATGGTCGATGAGAAGATTGTAAAATTTTTGGAGCGGCACCACGTTCTTTCATTGGCGACCATCGCAACGGACGGCTCTCCATATTGCTGTGCCTGTTTTTATGCCTACGACAAAGAGGAGAACGCCATCATATTTACGTCGGATGATGCGACACTCCACGCCCAACAGATGGCTGCCGATGCACGTGTTGCAATATCTATAACATTGGAGACCAAAGTTGTCGGACGCGTTGAGGGCATACAGATTTGTGGCACCGCAAAACGTGGCACCGCAAAAGACCGACTATCGTACATCGCCCGATTTCCATACGCAGCAGTGATGCCGTTGAACATCTGGCGTGTTGAGCCACATTTTATGAAACTCACCGACAACAAACTCGGATTTGGAAAGAAGCTGATATGGAAGAGGTAAAAATCGGCATAGTAATCGTTGCCGCAGGAAGTGGCAAACGTATGGGCACTGCACTCCCCAAGCAGTTTGCAATGATTGCCAACAAACCCATATTGGCACACACTATCAACGCCTTTGCCCGAGTTCTGCCCGCCGCTAAAATCGTCGTTGTATTATCAAAAGAGTATATCGAATTTTGGAAAAACCTCTCCAAGCGTTTCGACGTTGCCGCACATACGGTTGTCGAGGGTGGCAAAGAGCGTTTTCACTCGGTACGACTCGGTATTCACGCCCTACCAGGAGGCCTCGATTTGATTGCTATTCAGGATGGTGTGCGACCCGTAGCAACACGACAACTCATAGAGCGAGGCATCGAGTGTGCTCTTAAATATGGCTCGGCGATACCTGTTACGCCAGCCATCGACTCGTTCCGCCGAATGATA
>JAZRCC010000121.1:0-5270 GCA_045635405.1 Alistipes sp. | reverse complement strand
AGGGCATAAACGAGTTGGATGGCTCGGCACACCACTACTCAAAAGAGGGCGATGCGGGCTATCAGCAATATTGGGACTCGATGATTTTCGACTACGGCAAACAGCAGGTCGAGCACTTCTTGTTGTCGAATGTCAAGTATTGGCTCGACGAGTTCCACTTCGACGGCTTCCGTTTCGATGGTGTCACCTCGATGATTTACCACCACCACGGCTATACGGAGTTTGACGACCGCTCGAAGTTCTTCGACGAAGGGGTTGATAAGGAGGCGTTGGTCTATCTCTCGTTGGCAAACCGCCTTATTCACGACTTTAAGCCGGGTGCGGTCACCATTGCCGAGGATGTCAGCGGTATGCCGGGTATGTGCGTGCCGTTGGAGGATGGCGGCATCGGGTTTGACTATCGATTAGCGATGGCAATTCCCGACTATTGGATAAAACTCTTGAAAGATGTGCCCGACGAGGAGTGGAATATCGACGAGATGTGGTCGGTGATGACCTCACGCCTGCCCGATGTTGGTACGGTGGCCTATGCCGAGTCGCACGACCAGGCGTTGGTTGGCGACAAGACGATAGCCTTCCGCTTGATGGATAAGGAGATGTACACGGCGATGAATCGTGCCTACGAAAATATCGTTGTCGAGCGAGGTATGGCTCTCCATAAGATGATACGACTAATGACCATCTCGACAGGTGGTAATGCCTATCTCAACTTTATGGGCAATGAGTTCGGACACCCCGAGTGGATAGACTTTCCTCGTGAGGGCAACGATTGGAGCTATGCCCACGCTCGTCGTCAATGGTCGTTAGCAACGAACGGATTTTTGCGTTACTCCTACCTTGCGGAGTTCGACCGTGCGATGATTAGACTCGTAAAGCGAAATCCGGTCTTGCAGGATGGCTATCCATATCGTTGGAACTCCGACTTCGATAACCAGACGTTGGTATTCTCCCACGCTAAATTGCTGTTCGTATTTAATTGGCACCCTACGGCATCGATTGCCGACTACGTTACAGAAGTTCCGCGTGCGGGCAAATATGTCGTAGAGATGTCGAGCGACGAGAGCCGCTTTGGTGGTCAGGGTCGCATTGCACAGGGCGGCGAACACTTTACCTTTACGGAGCGAGATGACGAAGGCAATCTTCACCACTACATCCGTATCTATAATGTGCAGCGTACGGCAACGGTGCTGAAATGGCATAAATAGTGTGGAGATAATCACAAAATAATAAGGGAGCAGCTCGAAAAAGTTGCTCCCTTGTTTTCTCTGATACCCTTGTCCGACGCCTCTCCTCCGACTTATTGCTGACCGAACATCTTGCGAAGCGTGTTCAATAACTTTTGTGGGTCGATATTGTAGCGGAGTTGTCCGTTGCGAGCAATCGATATCGAGCCGCTCTCCTCCGAAACGATAAGCACTATGGCATCCGAAATCTCGCTGATTCCGATTGCGGCACGGTGGCGTGTACCCAACTCTTTCGGCACGTTGCTCTGCGTTACGGGGAGTATGCACTTTGCCGCTACTATACGGTTGCCGTCGATAACTATCGCTCCGTCGTGGAGTGGGGCATTCTTGAAGAAGATATTTTTCAACATCGAAACCGATACGTTGGCATCGACCGTAATTCCGCTCTCGATAATCGATTGCAGGTCGTCGTTCTGCGTGATGACTATCAACGCACCCGTGCGACTACCGCTCATCTCCAAACACGCCGTAACGATTGACGATGTGTTGATATCGCTATTGTTGCGAGCCGAGGAGAAGATGCGTGTGATAAAGCTCAACTCCTTCTGCTGCATACCGATGATTTGGAGGAAACGTCGTATTTCGGGCTGGAACACGATTATCAGGGCGATGACACCGACGCTGATAATCTGACCGAGAATGGTCGAAAGCAGCTCCATATTGAGAGCCTTGACTACGACCCATACGATGTATATTACGATAATGCCGAAGAAGATATACGGAGCATTTGTACCCCTCGTTGCACGGTAAATGGCAAACATCAACCCCGCAACAAGCAGAATATCGATAAAATCAATCAACGAAAATGGAACAAATCCCATAACGATTACCTCTCTTCGGTTTCAGATTTTAGACAGCCGTACGTTGCTAACCTACGGCTGTCATCTTTTATGCCAATGCAGACTATTTCTCGCTCTTATCGGCAGCGTAGAGCTCGTTCACCTTTTTGAGAACAACCTCTGTGATATCCAACTCGGGAGCACCGTCCAACAGAGCCGAAGCGTTGATGATGAGCTTGTAGGCACCGGTAGCATTAACATCTTGAATTGCACGAGCCATAAGGTCGCCCAGCTTGTTCTGGAAAACTACGTTCTCCTCCTCTAAAGCCTTAACCTGCTCCTGTGCCGATTTCTGGTAAGCCTCGATACGCTTCTGCAAATCTTGCTCCTTACGCTGTGCCTCGATAGTGGTGATAAGACCCTTCTGGTACTTCTCTTGGAGTTGAATCAACTCGTTTTGGAGTTTCTGCTCCTTCTGTGCAAGAGTCTGTTGGGTCTTCTCGTTCTTCGACTGCAAAGCAACACCCTCGCTCTTGAAGAGTTCGCACTGCGATGCGATTACATCAGTTCTAACATAGGCGATATCGCCTGCTCCAACCTCACTTTTTGCGGTAGCCTCCGCACCCTCTGCTGCGGCAGTGGTCTCATTGTTTGCGTTCTGACAGCCGACAACAGCCAAAAGTGCCAATGCTGCGACAAATACTTTTTTCATTACTGTGTTATAATTTGTTTTAGTTAAAAACTATTTTGACCGACAAAGATACAAAATTTTTACAATATAATATATTTATATGTAAAATAACTTCTCCGCCTGCCAATCACATAGCGATCGCTCCGCTAATATTCAAAGGAGCTGCCACCGACAAACTCTCTCAATATCGACGTAGGAGGTATCTCGTTTGTCACAAGAGGCGTGAAGTTGTCGAGGAACTTCAACAGACGCTCCGCCTCGCCATATTCGGGTACGGTGTCGGGGATTTCGCGCAGTATCGGCTCGATTATAGGGCGAATGATAGGAATCTCGTAGAATAGCGACGAGTTGAACATCACATCGGCATTCTCCTGATATGGGAAGATGTGTCGCTCCTCGCCCCGACGTACGCTTGCCCATCGTGCAATGGTGTCGTATGCCGAGCTGCCTCGTGTGCGGTAGTCGCGTGTGATGCGACGCAGTAGTCGGTTATCGGTGGTTGCAATTCGCGACACGTTGTCCATTGCCACCGAAGTGAAGCACGATAGGTAGATTTTGAATTTCAGACTATCCGCAACACTCGGTGTCAGGTTTGGGTTGAGTCCGTGAATGCCCTCCATAATCAGTATGGAGCGGTCGTCGAGTTGCAACGGCTTGTCGTGCCACTGACTCGTGCCCGAGATGAAGTCGTATCGTGGAATTTCGACACTCTCGCCCGCAATGAGTTGTTGCAGGTGTTCGTTGAGGAGCTTGATATTTATCGCCTCCAAACACTCGTAGTCGTAGTCGCCATTCTCGTCGCGAGGAGTCTTTGCTCTATCGACAAAGTAATCGTCGAGCGAAATCAACACAGGGTGCAATCCGAGTACACGCAACTGCACACCTATGCGTTTTGCCGAGGTGGTTTTGCCACTCGACGAAGGGCCCGAAATCAGCACGATACGGACACCCTTGGTGCGATGTGCCTCGGCAATACGGTCGGCAATGTTTGCCAACTGCTTTTCGTGAAAAGCCTCGGCAATCTTTATCAACTCGCCAGCATCGCCCTTTAAAATCTTGTCGTTCAACTCGCCTACGGTTGCGACACCCATAATATCGACCCACGAGTGGTATTGGTGGAATATATCGACCATCTTCTCGACCTTGCGGGGCTGCTCGATAGTGTCGGGGTGTTTTCGGTCGGGCAGTGCAATGTGGAAGCCGTTGAAGTAGGGGCGAATCTCGAACAGACGTACGTGTCCGCTCGTAGGGGCCAACGCTCCGAAGAAGTAGCCTACGGTTGTGCCGAGTCGGTAGATGTTGCTATACAGACGAGGGCGTGTTCGCAGCAGTGCCGCCTTGTCGTGATAGCCAGCCTCCTCGAATAGCTTTATCACCTCCTCGCTTGGTGCCTTTTGACGCTCGATAGGGGTGTCGGTGTCGGCTATGAGGCTTATGGCTGCCGCTATGTTGTGGCACTCCTCTGTGCTGAACGACTGCTTGCCATCGACCTCGCAATAGAGTCCGCTGCCGATGGAGTGTCGGACGTGAAATTCGCACTGCGGATAGAGCGAAGCAATCGCCTTTTGAGCCATAAACGATATGGTGCGTTGATAGACACGGAAACCCTCGAAGTGGGTAATGTCGATAAATCGCACATTTATCGGCGTATATACTTTGTAGTGCAACTCCTTGATGCGGTTGTTTACATAGGCGGCCAAGGCGGGGTAGGTGTCGTTTATCTCCAACATTTTGTAGATATCCAGCAGCGATGTACCCATCTCGACATTCAGTGCGGTTGCGGTGTTTTCGCAATAGACCTTGATTACGTTGCTCATAGCGGCATAATTTTTTGTTCTTTACTCTCTCAAAGATAGAAAATTTTATCGACACAAAAAAATCGGAGGCGGTTTATGGCGGTTTTTGATAAAATTTTGTGCAATTTTCGCCAAAAATGGGAGGATGATTTCTCTTTTTTAGACAAATATTTCTAAATTTGTGATATGAAAGCAAAGGCGAATTGTAAAATCAATATAGGTCTCGACATCCTGCGACGTCGCGATGATGGCTATCACGACTTGGAGAGTGTGATGTTCCCCGTGCGACAACTCTATGATGAGATTACCATCGAGGAGTTGTGTGGAGCAACTGCCGATGTCGAGTTCGCACAGAGTGGCATTGTTGTCGATTGCCCTCTCGATAAGAATTTGTGTGTCAAAGCATTTCGTTTGATGCGACAACACTTCGATATTCCGGCAGTGCGTATTACACTCGACAAACGTGTTCCATTCGGAGCAGGTCTGGGTGGCGGTTCGAGCGATGCAACAACGGTGCTACGGATGCTCAATGACCACTTCGCACTCGGCATCGAGCAGGAACGTCTTATCGAGATGGCAGCAGAGCTTGGTAGCGATACTCCGTTTTTTGTCCGCAATGAGCCACAATTTTGTTGGTCGCGTGGCGAGCAGATGCGAAGCGTGGCATTGCCGTTGGATGGACTGTGGTTGGCTGTCGTAAAGCCCCCTATCTCGATATCGACCGCCGAGGCTTATGGCGGAGTGGTGCCTACAATCCCCG
>JAZRCC010000120.1:0-3031 GCA_045635405.1 Alistipes sp. | reverse complement strand
CGCTCGGCTTCGAGGGAGTTGTAATGTCGGACTGGAACCCGATTTACGATTGGAAAAAGACCGTCTTGTCGGGTCAGAACCTCGATATGCCGGGAGAGGATAACTTCTACTACAAGAAGACTGTAAAGCAACTTGTTGATGAGGGTGAATTGACCGAGAAGGATGTCGAGAATATGATTCGTCCTATGATTGCAACCTGTATCCGTTTCGGCTTGTACGAGCGTATCTTGAATGGCGAACAGTATAAGTGGGAGTTGGAGGCGAAGTTGCCAGAACACCTTAACGTGTCGTATCAGGCTGCTGCCGAGGGTGCTATTCTCTTGGAGAACAACGGTATTTTGCCACTCTCGACCGACAAAAAGGTACTTGTAGTTGGCCGTCGTTGGTTGGATAAGGTGCCTCACGGTGGTGGTGCAGCACGTGTTACGGGCTACAACCACGTCACTTTGAAGGATGTGATGATTGAGTCGTTCGGCAATAATGTTACATTCGTGGCAAAACCTGCTGCCGAGCAGTTGAAGGCTGCCGAGGTTGTGTTGTGTGTTGTCGGAACATATGACTCGGAGAGTACAGAGCGTCCATTTGAGATGGAGAAACCTGATGAGGATTTGGTACGTTTGGCAGTGGCTAACAATCCTAATACCATCGTGCTTGTTCACACCGGTTCGGGTATCAATATGTCGGCTTGGCACGACAAGTGTGCTGCATCGTTGTTGGCTTGGTATCCGGGTCAGAACGGTATGCAGGCTATCCGCGACATCTTGATTGGTAAGGTCAATCCATCGGGTAAGTTGCCTATCACTATCGAGCGTTCGTTCAAAGACTCTCCTGCTGTAAATACCGTACCGGAGGGCTTCTCGTTGAAGCGTGCTGCCGGCAACCCTAACGAG
Source organism: Alistipes sp. (assembly GCA_045635405.1). Classification (GTDB taxonomy): domain Bacteria; phylum Bacteroidota; class Bacteroidia; order Bacteroidales; family Rikenellaceae; genus Alistipes. The sequence goes on along the minus strand of JAZRCC010000120.1, from coordinate 2,141 downwards.
AAGGCGTTCCAGACTTGGACCTACGATGTTCATTATGACGAGTCTATCTTCGTTGGTTACCGTTGGTTTGAGCATAAGAATATCAAGCCTCTCTACCCATTCGGCTATGGCCTTTCATATACCACATTTGAGTTGAGCGGTGCAAAGGTTGTTGCTCCGGGTAAGGTTAAGGTTTTGACAGCCGAGAAGCCTTTGAAGGTTGCTATCAAGGTTAAGAATACGGGTGCGGTTAAGGGTGCCGAGGTTGTGCAGCTCTATGTTGCCGAGAAGAGCCCTGTTGTTGCTCGCCCTGTTAAGGAGTTGAAGGCGTTCAAGAAGGTTATGCTCGACGCAGGTGCATCGGAGGTTGTGGTATTCGAGGTTGATCAGTCGATGTGCCAATTCTGGTGCGATAAGAGCCACGCTTGGACAGTTAAGCCGGGCGATTTCGAGATTATGCTCGGTACTTCGTCGGCAAATATCGTAGCGACACTTCCTATCAGCGTTCAGTAGTCGCTCTCAACCGAAAATGTATTGGGGTTGCATCTGCAAAGGTGCAACCCCTTTTTGGTGTATGTAGATGTTGAAAAATGGACGTTGATGGTGGGTATATACGCCTCTTTTCTACATAATAGGGGATAGCGGTGCAAATAATTTGTGAATTATTGGTGCGGTTTCTCGATTTGTTACTATATTTGCAGTAATGTTGTGATTATGGCTGATTTCAAAAGTGTAAATATCCGCAATAAGCGAGCGACGTTCGACTACGAGATACTCGAAGAGTATATCGCAGGCGTTGTGTTGGTCGGCACCGAGATAAAATCTATCCGTATGAGTAAGGTCTCGATGGTTGATTCGTACTGCTATTTCGAGCAGGGCGAATTGTGGATTCGAGGTGTGAATATCGCCGAATATGCTTGGGGAACGTGCAATAACCACACACCACGCCGTGACCGCAAATTGTTGCTTACCTCTCGCGAGTTGGCAAAACTCTCGCGTGCTGCACAAGATAAGGGTTTGACGATTGTGGGTCTGCGACTGTTCTTGAACGAGCGAGGTTTGGCAAAGATTGCCATCGGCTTGGCTCGTGGCCGCAAGGCATACGACAAACGCGAATATTTGAAGGAGAATGACGCTAAACGCGAGATGGCACAAGCGATGAAGCGATACAAATAGTTGGATTATGGCACTTATACTCTGCATAGAGACTGGCACCGATATCTGTTCGGTAGGTATTGTTCGGGATGGCGAACTGATTGCTCTGCGTGAGAGCGATGAGGGTCGTGACCACGCAACAAAAATCGCCGTATTCACCTCGGAACTGCTTGCCGAGAGTGGCATATCGGGCGACGAGTTGGATGCGGTGGCTATCGGTAAGGGGCCTGGCTCCTATACGGGTTTGCGAATAGGTGTTTCGTTTGCCAAGGGTTTGTGCTATGGTTTGGGAATACCGTTGATTGCAATCAACTCGTTGGAGTCGATGGCAAGGGTTGCTATCGAGGATTATGAGGCGGGAATTATCGGTGTGGATGATTGGCAGAGTGCGGTGCTGTGCCCGATGGTTGATGCTCGACGTATGGAGGTCTATGTGCAGCTCTTCGACTCGGAGGCACACGCTTTGAACGAGGTAGCAGCAGAGATAATCGATGAGCAGAGTTTTGCAGCATATCGCACGGAGCGTCCGTTTGTGATATTTGGTAATGGTGCAGCAAAGTGTCGCGAAGTGCTGGGTGCAACCGCAATCTCGGTGTTGCCATCGGTGCGTGGTATGGCTCGTCTGGCAGAGGAGGCTTTCCAACGTGGCGACTTTGTCGATACGGCATATTTCGAGCCATTCTATCTGAAAGATTTTGTCGTTACAACTACCCGAAAACCGCTATTCTGATTTTGCGACCGTCGGCAGTCGTTGCAGTGTAGAGATAGTTGTTGAGATATGGATTTCAAACTCGTATCTAAATATGAGCCAATGGGCGACCAACCACAAGCTATTGACAACATTGTCAAGGCTTTCACGGGTGGTGGCGGCTACTGCACATTGAAGGGTGTGACCGGCTCGGGCAAGACCTTTACGGTGGCGAATATCATCGCCCGAATGAATCGTCCAACGCTTGTTTTGAGCCATAATAAGACCCTCGCAGCACAGCTCTATCGTGAGTTGCAGG
>JAZRCC010000119.1:0-6042 GCA_045635405.1 Alistipes sp. | reverse complement strand
ATGGCTACGATCCGACTTATCGAGTTGCTGCTGCTCACGCGATGTCTTGCAGTTGCCTGTCCAGCCTCGCGACCACTCCTGCAAGACGTTGTCGTTCTTGCTCCACTTCTGCAAGTAGGTCGGAATCGGGAGGTTGTAGATTACGCGGATACCCATAGCCTCTGCCGAAGGGCCGGTGAACGATGGACGGAAGAAGAGGCGGGAGAGCTCCTCGCCCTGATAGATTTTGGTGTTTTCGATTAACATAACTTTTTAGGTTTTAGATGTTTGTAGGTTTTTGATAATTGTGTTGTATGGTGGCATTATGCCGTGCGGTGGTGACGTTGGAAGGCTCGCACATCAGCCATATATGCCGCATCGTTTGCCGATGGTTCGACCGCCCCGATAGGGCTATCTTCGGCAGCCTCGATGGCGGTAGCCTCCGCACGGCGTTGTCCCTCATCGAAGGCTATGAGCGAACGCTGGGGTGCATATCGCATATTGGGCATATCGTTTGGTGTGGCATCTGACAGTGCCTTGTCGCCCGGTAGCGGAACTCCCAACCACGCAGCGATATGTCCTACGATATTGCGTACTACGGAGCGTTCTCGCTGCACCTCGATTACCCTATCGACCAACCCCGCTTCGAGGGCCTCGTCGGGAGTGAGCCAGCGACCCTTGCCGCCGTTGAACTGCATCAGCTCGATAAATGCCTCCGCACTGCCCTTGCCGTGCGATGCGTAGATTGCCGCTATGCGGTCGTCGGTCTTGCGGAGCAGTGCAGCCTGCTCCTCGATGTCGTTCACATTGCCCTCGGTGGCGATATGCGAACGGTGAATGAGGTAGAATGCCGTTGAGGCTATGTGTCGGCAACCGCTATCGGCAGCCTGTGCGATGATGGTCGCAGCCGAGGCGGTATAGCCGTAGCAGATGGTCGTCACCTTCGCATCGAGGGCTGCCAGAGCCTCGTAGATAAGTAGTGCATCGGCAACATCACCCCCTACGGAGCGGATATTCACGACAACCTCCTTTGCCTCGATTGCGGCTATCTCCTCCAACGCTTCGCGGAGGCGGTCGTAGGTCGCTATGCTCGACGATGGCTCGGCAAACTGCACAGCCTCGCTTACGCCGATAGTCCCCTCGATGTCGATAGTACATTGCGAGGCGGTGTTCATAATTTTAATCTTCTGTTCCATTCTCTATTTTTCTGATTTGTGAGTAGATTATCGCCCGCACCTTCTCGTACGAGCAGCCAAAGTGGTGTGCCACCTCGCCCATTGCCCGACACTTCGCCCAGCCCGCCTCACGCAACGCCCGAAATTGTCGATATACCGCCTCGCTCTCGATTTGGCGATAGCAGAGCATATCGTGTTCGAACAGATAGTCGATAAGGGCGGTGGCAGGGAGGTGCGAGAGGTCGGTTTTGAGGCGGGTGACGAGTTCGTTTTCCAATCGGGTCATCCTTGTTACAGCGTTATGAATGTACACTCGGTGGATGGTTGCGACACATCGAACGACTCCAAGCGGACAAGTCGATAGAGGTGGCTCTCTCCGTTGATTGTCAGACGGAATGTCGAACGGATGGATGGCATAAGTGCCTCTAACTTGAAGAGATTTTCGATATCGCTTGCACGCAGTCGCAGCGATAGTGTCACATAGCGACCCTTTTGGCGGCGTTTGAACATCTGGCGGTGGTAGAGCAGCGGACTCTCCAACCGCTCGTCATCCTCATCGAAGCCGAGCGTAAAGCCGCCGTTGAGCGAGTCGCCCCCAAAGTGAAATGCTCCGAGCGGATAGTACCCCTCTATGGGCGAGCCGACCCAACGCTCACCCAGCGGCAGAGGTCGCAGACCCTGATAGCGTACCACTCGCAGCGTACCCTCCTCCGCTGTCGCAGGCTCCATTGCCAAGACCGATGCCGAGGGTGCTGTCGCCACCGCATTGCAACGGCTGATGGTGGGGGCAAAGAGGGTGTTTTGGTGCATATCCACCGAGTCGATAGTGCCGTAGTGGTCGATATGGCCCTCCCACGCTCCGAACTCGCTACCCGAGTCGGCATTATAGCGTTCGACCACCGCATCGCCCGCACGGTAGCAGTAGCGTTGTCGCTCGGCGAGCCCTATGGCTGCATCGCTGATGCGGATGGGGCGGGAGTAGTCGATGCGGTGGCTCCAATCGAACTCCTCGCCCGCACCATAGAAGTCCTCCAACGACTCGACATATACCTTGCGACGTTGCGGGTCGGTGTAGGTCACAAGGTTGAACATCCGGCACAGCGACTCATACAACTCGATGAGCCACGCACCGCCACGCGATATATCCTTATAGGTCAGCACCGAACCATAACCAGGCTTGGCATCGAACGTAGGCGAGAGTCGGCAGTCGCTCAACAGCGTAAGTTGCATCGACGGCTCGGCACCACCGAAGAAGATTTTGTCGAAGCGGAACGTCTCGCCCTTGGCAAATTGCTGCGGTGCGATGCGGATATCGACCTCGACCTCGGTTGTACCTCGCTCGGTGACGTAGCCGTCGTATATCGCCCAATCGCTCTCGACGCTCCCTCGCAGCGGCACCAACGAGGCAAAGAGCGTCGCCGAGGTGTCGGGCAGAGTGAAGGTCGCAAAACGCTCTCGCACCTGCATCTCCATCACCACCGCACTTGTTGCCGAGTCGCTCACCGCAAAGTGGTAGGCCATACCCTCCTCCCAATCGAAGATGCAGAGGCGGTACTCTATCCCACCGACAAGCGAGTTGCGGCAGTCGCGAAAGCGGTTGGCAATCTCGAACTGTACCTCGGCAGAGGGCAGAGCCTCGATGCGGTCAAATCCCGTCAGGCGGTGGCGGCTCTCGATGCGGTAGTCGGTTGCATAGTGGAGGTGGAGCAGAAATCCCACCGTAGCCGATGACTGTGCCTTAAATCGTGCATAGCCATCGTCGTCGATAGCGAACGTGTCGGCGGTGGTGAACGTGTCGCTCATCGTGCGACCCTCGTCATCGACCATCGTCGGGTCGGCTACCGTGACGATATTGCCCACCGAGTGTTGCAGCACCCCCGGCGAGGCATAGACCATACCCATAGAGTCCGCCACAGCCGAGACCCTCGATTGGCGACCGCTGCAAAATGCCATCTTCGACTGCTCGGCGGTCACATCGCGTGAGCCATAGTCGCCACTCACCAGCAGTTCGCTACACAGACGGTCCTCCAAGAAGCGGCTCTCGACCTCGTAGTCCCCCGCCATAAAGATGTGCTCGACGATGCGACGCAATGCGACAAATGGATAAAAGTTGTCGGTCAGCATCACCTTTTGGGGGTCGTAGATGCTCTCCTCATCGCCCACTGCCCTGCCGACAAAGGGGAGAAATCGCACGGGCGACGTGAGCGACCAACTGTCGGCAATATCCTCCATCGTCAGCCGACCACTCCAATCGATATCGACATCCGCCATACGCTCGGTGGCTGCCCTCTTTGCCCACTCGGCACCGCCCGAACGCAGTCTGACACGGTAGGGAGCCGCCTCCGACTCATCGACCACCAACTCGACAAGCAGTAGCGTACCCTCCATCAGCGTGGCACCATCATCGACCAGGGCTGCGGTGTGGTGGCTCTCGTTAAAGCGTGCTATGGCGTGGATATCCTGCTCGCGACCAAACAGCCGCTCGGCGTGGGGCGTACGCAGCAACGAGCACTCGAATGTGACACCACTACGCTGCTGTTGCGGGTTGAGGAGTCGCTCCTGCGTGAAGCCGATAGGTATCTTTGGGGTGTCGGCTATCGGGCATAGACCACCCTCGATGCGTATCGCTAACATAGGGCAACCTCCTCCTCTGCGGTGATAATCTCGACCTGCAAATAGCCCACCTCGCCAATCTGATGAGCCTCCATCGTGCGATCCTCGACAGCGGTCGGCACGAGTTGCTCGCCATCGACTATCCAGGCATCCATCCCCGATACGATGTCGGCAAGCGAACAGAGCAGCGAACGGCACTCGTAGTCCGAAACCAACCTCTCGACCCTACGCCACGAGAGGGTTGCGGTGCGGGTCGTTCCCTCTACGGAGCGGTAGTTGCAACGCTCGGCGGTGCGTCGCGAGGTGGCGATAATCGGGAAGGTGTAACGCTCGATGGAGCCGAGTGACGAGAGCCACGCAATGCGACGCTGCTCGCCATAATGGTTACGAATTGAGTAGGTTATCGGCTCGAAACGGTGTGTGCCGGCGGTGATGAATACCTCGATTTGGCGAACGTCGTCCCCAAATTCGGCTGCCGTGACGACAATATCGACCACACCCTGCGACTCGCTCAACTCCAACGCCACGCTCTCGCCATTCGATGCGGTACACTCGACCGTAATCGGCACGGCAGGGTCGGTAAAGAGGAGCAGTTGGTCACACTCGTCGTGCGACATCGAACGGTGGTTGGGCATCTGGGTCACTATCGTCGGCAACTCCACCTCTCGGCGGTTGGTCGAGAGTCGCACCGAGGGGGATATGCAGTCGCCGATTTCGATGTGGTAACTGCGTTGTAGCGAGTTCTGTATCAGGCACTTCTGTGAGAGGATAGGCTCTACCGCAAAGTCGCGATAGATGTAGGGAACAATGTCGATGGAGCAGCACTTCGTGGCGATGAACGACTTGCGACCGATGATTGTGTCGGTGGCATCGTCGATGATATCGACCTCGAAATCTTGCGACTTGCCGCACTCAACCTCGAAACATACGGGCTTGGTGACAGGCGAATAATGTGAAGGTGGTGTAATCTGCATAGCGGTGTTGGTTTTTTGTGGTTTTGCTGCTTTGCAGCAACGGCTATCGCCGATAGGACATCTGGGACATCTGGGACTTTTAGGACAGCCGCAAAGCGGCTAATTTTTCGTGGTCGCTCTCCCTAAACTCCCTAAATTCCTTAAACTCCCTTTTGCGGCGTCTTGCTCGCCCCCCCCTAAAACTCCGTGACAACCTTGGCGGTAGCGGTGCAGCCGAGGGTTGAGCCGATTGCCGAGGGTGCGATTTTCACCTCATCGACAAACACAATGCTCTCGCAATTAGATAGTTGCATCAGCATATCGAGGATTTCGGACTCGGCCCTATCCTCGGCTATGTGGCGTTCCATCGTTGGCAGGCTTGCCGTCGAGAGCAGCAGGTGGAGTTTGACCGAATAGGTGATTTTTCCCGCCGAACGCCCCTCGATAGCGACAAAAACGGGTGGCTCCAAGAGGAGTTTTGGGGTGGTGTCGATGGCGGTGGGCACTCGGTTGGCGGCGACCGTTGCGAAAGAGTAACCTTTGGCGGAGGCGACCTCCGAAAATGCGGCGATAAGTTGAGAGCGGTTCATAGTGGTGGTGGTTGAAAATTTGGTTAATAGATGGTTGATAACGCATAACAACATTGCACAAACAACGTAGTATCAGCGAGTTGTGGGTGTTGAAAAAGATTTCAACAAATGCTAAAAATGTGTGGAAAACTTCGGCATCGAGTGGCCGAAAAAGATTGGAATTGCGAGACAAATATACAACATCACCGAGCCGTTGTCAAGGGTTTTAGGCAGAAATTTTTTCTAAAAATCGTAGAAATTCGCCCACCTGCGTGAGGGTGAGTCGCTTGCGATTTTCGAAAATATTACTATCTTTGCAAAAGGGTTATGGCATTGGAGTTAACATATCAGAGCGACCTTATCGAGGCAGGGTGTGACGAGGCCGGACGTGGCTGTCTGGCAGGCTCGGTATTTGCTGCGGCGGTGATTTTGCCGCCCGATTTCCACCATCCGCTGCTCAACGACTCGAAGCAGATGAGCGAGAAGGAGCGGTACATTGTGCGTGAGGTCATCGAGCGAGAGGCGGTGGCGTGGGCTGTTGCCGAGGTCGATGCCGCACGTATCGACGAGATAAACATCCTCAACGCATCGTTCGAGGCTATGACTTTGGCGGTCAAGAAGTTATCCACTGCACCCGAGTTTCTCGCCATCGACGGCAACCGCTTTCGGTCGTCGTTGATGCTCCCCTACAAGTGCTGCATCAAGGGCGATGCACACTACGCCAACATCGCTGCGGCATCGGTCCTCGCAAAG
>JAZRCC010000118.1:0-2379 GCA_045635405.1 Alistipes sp. | reverse complement strand
CGTAACGCCTTCAAGGAGGCATTCCGTAATGCAGGTCCGAAGATTATGGAGCCTATCTATGCCGTAGAGGTTTTGACTCCGAGCGAGTATATGGGTGCCGTTATGAGCGACTTGCAGAATCGCCGTGCAATGATTATGGGTATGGAGTCCGACAAGGGCTTCGACCGACTCAATGCTCGTGTACCTCTGGCAGAGTTGTATCGCTACTCGACAACATTGTCGTCGCTCACATCGGGTGCTGCAACCTATACGATGAAGTTCGATTCGTATGAGCAGGTGCCTTCGGATGTTCAGGACAAGCTCTTGAAGGCTTACACCGACACCGACGAGGATTAAACCGTGCGGCATTTGCCGTCGAAACATACCAAGCGGGGCATATTCAAAACCTTCGGGGAGGCGGATATGTCCCGCATTTTTTCGATATTATGCACAGATTTTCGATTTTTGTTTGCAACATTCGAAAAATATTTCTATCTTTGCGTCACCGAAAGGTGAAAGTATGATAGGGTCTGATGGCCGAGTGGCTAGGCACCGGTCTGCAAAACCGTATACAGCGGTTCGAATCCGCTTCAGACCTCGATGGACGTTTCTTTGTGAAACGTCCTTTTTTGTTTTGCAATATGGGTTAAGACCCATTAACTGCTAAATGCGTAGGATTTTGTTGTAAACACCCAACCCTTCGCATTTCGCAGTTTTTGCTTCGCAAGCATTGCAAACACAAGCGACGCCGAACGCATTGCTCACCTGGGGAACAGGGTTGCGGGGATAATTGTATGAGGCTCGGTAATACCTCGCTATTATGGTATCCCCGCGATCTCGCAAACAAGTTTGCGACATTCGAATCCGCTTCAGACCTCGATGGACGTTTCTTTATGAAACGTCCTTTTTTGTTTTGCCGCCCTGCGGCAACGGCTTCGCCGATAAAGGTTTTTAAGGGTGATTAAAGGGGGTTAAGGCTGTTAAGGGAGTTTTTCGCCGCTGACCTTACCCGACCTTATTCGACTTTACTCGACCTTAAAAGACCTTACCCTCGGCGGCACTCCCTTTCACAGACCCCCTCCGCTTCGCTCGTCCCCCTAACTTCGGGGGACAATATTTTTCTGTTTTGGTCGCCATCCCTAAACTCCCTAAACTCCTTAATCTCCCTATCTTGCCCCCTTCCGCACACCTATTTATATAATAGTAGGCTATCGGCGTTCATTGCACCGCTATAGTGCCCATAAAATATTGCGAAAAACATTATAAATATTGAATTTTTTTTTGTAATTTTGTGTTACAACTATTATCAACGCCTCTTCGGGGGCTACAAAACCAAATTTAAAATGAAAAAGCTATTTGTATTGGCATCACTTGCAGTGATGTGCGTTGCCACAGTTTCGGCACAAATCAAAAATCAGGCGATGGAGCAGTATCGTCGTTCGTCATTGGCATTGGTAATGCTCGAAGACCCTAACCTCGATGCAGCAGCAGCTGCACACGTGAAGGCTGCATTCTTGGAGAATCCGCTCCCTTCGAAGTACAACGACCACGGTATCGACAAGAGCATCTGCTCGTTCGCATTTGGTGACGTAACCGTAACCCCAGAGGATAAGGCTGCATATCACACCGCAACCGGCACAAAGGCTCAATCGGCTGCTGCGGCTGTGGCAAAAGAGGCTATGGCAGAGATTTTGAAGTTGGACCCTTTGAAGGATGATGCACCTTACGTTGCTTGGAAATATTTGAAGGATCAGAACTTCGCACACAAGTTGATGTCTCACTGGTGGGGCGTTGATGGTGGTCAGTTCAACGTAAAATTGCTCGAAGAGCGTGTTGCTTGGAACGCCAACGAACTCGAATTGGCTAATGCTGCCGAGCAGACCGCAGGTCGTTCGCCTCTGCAATATCTGATGGATAATGGTGGTGAGGAGATTATCAGCAACACCTTCGTTCCCGTAGTTCGTTTCCGTTATATGTCGGCAGAGGATGTTGCAGCCGAGGTTATGGCCTATGGCGAGGTTGCTGCACAGATTGCTGCACAAATCAACCCTCTCGCAGGCTCTGCTGCACGTGCCGGATTTATGGCTGCTGCTGCAACCATTAAGGGTATCGGTGGTTACTTTGTTTACACTACAACCTACCTCTATCGCTTGAAGTGGAACGAGGAGATCTACAACAAGATTGGCGAGACTGGTGGCGATATCGCAAAGTTCAACGCTTTGGACTGCTTCGAGTTGGAGTTTGTCGGCGACGAGAAGGCTCACGCATCGGTAGCACAGAAGAAGTACTCGGACGAGGAGGCTATCAAACGTGCAACTACTCGTGCTTTGGATAAGGTATTTGCAAAGCTCGAAAAGAAGTATGAGGTATTCCGTACAAAGACTCCATTGGCATCGTTGG
>JAZRCC010000117.1:0-4223 GCA_045635405.1 Alistipes sp. | reverse complement strand
ATCTTCTAATTCATCTTCAAAATCATCTTCTAACCTTTCTTCAAGATCTTCCAAGTCTTCTATTTTTTTCTTTTTTTCGTCCTTAGACATCATTTCCCCCTTTATTCAAATTATTTTTTATAATTTTGATAGTTGAAAATGCTGTTTTAATACATTTTACTGTCGCCACCTCGAAAATAGGGGGGGGGTAAAATCGAAGCCAAAATGGCGTAAAACGGCGATTTATGGGTAAAATCACGGTTTTCCGATGTGGGAGAAACGGGTTTTTCCGCACTACTAACTTTACTACTGACTACTACCCGATTGGGCGAAAACCCATAGGGTAACGAATAAAATGATTAGACGCCTCTATATATTGGTCGTGCTTGTGTCGATTTGCAGCTTTGCAGCATTGGCACAAGATGTTGTATGCGATTCGGTCGTTGTCCTGTTCCGTACGGGGGGGGGGTCGTCTTAATCTGAAATTCAACGAAAACGACAAGGCGTTAGAGCAGCTGCGGACAATCAAGCGTACGGACAATGCCGACTACCGCTACTTCCTCCGCCGTGCCGACATCTATGGTACAGCATCGCCCGAGGGCTCTATTGCCATCAACAATCGCCTCTCGACGCAGCGTGCCGCATCGCTTGCACAACAAGTTGCCGACTATCTCGCTATCCCCGATTCGATTATCGTTCGCCACTGCGTAGGTCGCGATTGGCGACGTCTGCGTGTCTTGGCGAGCCTCGATAGCCGTGTTCCATCGCAGCAGGCTGTTGTCAACCTTTTGGACGTTATCGCCGCCGAGGCAGAGAGCGGCAAACCTCATAAGGGCGACCCTCTGCACCGTCTGCAAAGTATCGCCAACGGCAAGGCCTACGCCTATCTTGCCCGCCACCACTTTGGCAAGTTGCGTGCAGCACGTCTCTGCATCACATATAACCGTATCGGCAAACTGCCATTGCAGAGCACCTCTACGGAGGCTACTCCCGTAAATTCGCGTACGATGATGGTTGCACAACCGCAGTACCACCTCTCGCAGCCCGTTCAACCGAGCGTGGAGACGACTTTGGCGGATGGTAGCAAACCGTTCTATATGGCACTGAAAACCAACTTGTTGGCAGACCTCGCCATCACTCCGAATATCGGCGTAGAGTTCTATCTCGGTCGTGGCTTCTCGGTTGCGGCTATGTGGAACTACGCTTGGTGGCGTAGCGACTCGGCGAGATGGTATTGGCGTACCTACGGAGGCGACCTCTCGATTCGCAAATATCTCGGTAAGGCAGCCAAGGCAAAGCCACTTACGGGTCATCACATAGGCATCTATGGCCAGGCTCTCACCTACGACTTTGTCTTTGGTAGCGATGGTCGTGGCGAGATGTGCGACACGTGGAGTTTTGCTGCCGGCATCGAGTATGGCTATTCGTTGCCTATCCACCGCCGTTTGAATCTCGATTTCGTTATCGGAGTGGGCTATCTCGGCGGTCTGTATAAGGAGTATGTCGTAAAGGATAATTGCTACGTTTGGGAGGCAACCAAGCGTCGTCAATGGTTTGGCCCTACGAAGGCGGAGATTTCGCTGGTATGGCTTATCGGACGTGGCAACTACAATCAAATGAAGGGTAAGAGACGATGAAACGCACACTCTACATAGCACTTTCGGCTTTGTGGTTGCTCATCGGCTGCACCCACAAGGATCTCTGTATGAGCCACCCTCACCTTATCGACATCAATGTGCAGTTCGATTGGAGTGCGGCTCCCGATGCTATGCCTCACGGTATGTGCGTCTATTTCTACCCTGCCGATGGCTCGTCGTCGTGGCAGCGTTTCGACTTCGACAGCCGTTTGGGCGGTAAGGCACAGCTGCACGTCGGCAAGTACCACGCCATCTTCTACAACAACGATACGAGCGGTGTGCTCTTTGCCGATACCGACACCTACGACCACCACTACCTCTATACCCGTGAGGGCGACATCTTGGAGCCTATCTACGGTAATGCGGGTCGCCACAACACCCCACGAGCACGAGGTGCCGAGGATGAGACGGTCGTAATCTGTCCCGATATGATGTGGGGCGGCTACACCATCGATATCAACGTCACGGACGACGGCATAAGCTACTCCTACAAGGCGAGCCGTAACGACCAATTGGTATCGGTCGATAGCCCCGAGAAGGTGCTGACCCTCCACCCTACGCACCAAACCTCGTACTACACCTACGAAATTCGCAATGTTCAGAATCTGAAATATGCCTCGCTGATGTGTGCCTCGCTTACGGGTATGGCTGCGGGTCTGACTATGGCGGAGCACCAATTGAGCCCGACAAAGGTTACCATTCCGTTCGATGCCAATGCCGATTTGGCAAACAACCGCATCTATGGCGACTTTATCACCTTCGGACACCACCCTGCCAACAACAAGCCGCACAAGTTTGTGCTGTACGTTGTTTTCGACAATGGCGAGAAGTACTACTATACGTTCGACGTTACCGATCAGGTCGATAACTCACCCGACCCGCTGCGTATCCACCTCGAAATCGAGGAGCTGACATTCCCTACCCCTATTTATAATGGTGGTGGTTTTGTTCCCGAAGTCGATGATTGGGTTGATGTCAATGTGGATATTGTATTGTAACAAACCAAAAACCAATAATTGAACAACAATTTTAACTAACAAACTTAACAAACCAAAAAACAACTTTTTTAACTATTAAAACCGTACTATTATGAAAAAGATTTTATTAGTCGCTTTGGCTGCCATCACTTTGGCATCTTGTGCAAAGAATGAAGTAGTTGAACTCAATGAGGGCAACGCAATCTCTTTCCGTGCTTGGACTTCTAACGCAGGTCGTGTAGCTCCTACAACAACTGCAACTATCGAAGACTTTACCGTTTGGGCATACACAAAAGACAGCAACAAACTCTATATGAACGCTGTTAATGTATCAAATGCTAGTGGTGATTGGGATTATACTCCTCATCAGTTCTGGCCAGCAGAGCAACTTCACTTCTATGCAGTTAGCCCAACAGCAAAGGCTAATTTGGTTCAAGCCGCTGCTGACAAAGTTCAGGTTGTAGATTTCGTTCAGGAGTTGGCTGCTGGTTCGCAGACTGACCTTCTCTATGCTGTAAACAAGGACGAGGCTCGCAAGGACACTGCTGTTCAGGTTGCATTTGACCACGCTCTTTCGCAGATTTCGTTCCAGGCTTTGAACTCGAACAACGGTGCCGCTGGTATCGAGGTTGTTATCGAGGGTATCACTGTTGCACAGGTTAACCAGAAGGGTACTTTCACACTTCCTATCGCTACTGTTACCAGCGCAACTGATAAAGTTGCTACTGCTGAACAGGCAGCTTGGGATGTAACCGCTGCTCAACTTGGCGATTTCGTAGCTGGTATGGCTGCTGCTTCGCAGACTGTTGGCGATGCTGCTGCCGAGCTTACTGACGCTGCTGAGGGTCGTCTTTTGCTCCTTCCACAGACTACAGCTGCTTGGGATCCTGCTGTTCGTACTAGCGGTTCGTACTTCTTGGTAAACTGTACTGTTAAGGATAAGACTTCTAACATCTATTTGTGGGCTGCTGATGCAACCGCAGGTGGTGCAAAGCAAGTTTATATCCCATTCGCTGCTAACTGGGCTCCTGGTAAGCACTATATCTACACATTCCAGTTTGGTGAGGGTGCAGGTTATGACGAGGATGGTGAGGAAGTTATCGTTCCTATCACATTCGATGTTACTGTTGACAGCTTCGCTGATGGTGCAGCTGCTGGCGTTCCTGCATTGTAATCAAAAACCTTATTTTTTGTTAAGTTAAAAGGTTAGAAAAAGTTAAATGCAGTTGAGATACTGCACAGACCGCGAGGGGTTGACAGCCCCTCACGGTCACACGAAAAAAAGCGAAAAAAGATGATGACACGAGGTATCAAAATAGCACTTTGGGCAGCGGTGGCAATGCTATCGTTGGTGGCGACATCGTGTCACAACGGCATTAGCGAGAACGACGCTCCGATAGCGTGGAGCGACGAGATTGCGTTCGATGTGCGTATGGCGGGCGAGTGGACCGATGGCAACGAGACCAAGGCTGCCGCCGTTACGACCGAGCGTATAGCCTCGGTGTCGATAGGTAGCGACTCGCTCCATATCGACGTCACCATCGAGCCTAACCGACTACTCGCAACCGCATCGAGCCACATCGAGCCGATGACCGATGCCGCACCACTTGGCACCGAGGGCAGCGAGAAT
>JAZRCC010000116.1:0-2661 GCA_045635405.1 Alistipes sp. | reverse complement strand
GGGTGGCAACCACTGCGGTTAGCCACCCTCTCTGTTTTCGGGACTATTGGTGTCGATTAGAACGCCACCTGATATGGGCAGTATGCCTGAATGCCACGACGCAACATTGCTTTACGCAACAGCTCACGCTCCTCGATAAGTGCCGCCTCGTCAGCCGAGATAAATGCCATACGCACCTGCGAGCCGAGCGACTGCATAAACATCGCCATAGGCGACAACTCGCCCAACACCTCCTCGACCTGGAAACCCTCGGCGATACCTGCACGGTCGGCAGCCAACGCAATGGCACTCTTCAAGCCGCCAAAGCCATCCGACAGACCGATTTTCACTGCATCGGGACCACTCCACACACGACCCTCGGCGATGTCGAGCACACGTTTGATGTCGAGGTTACGACCTGCGGCAACCTTACCCGTGAACGACTCATATACTCTATCCACCGAACGCATAATCATACGATTTTCGGCTGGGGTCTTGCGACGAACTGCCAAACCCAACATACCGCTGTACATATCGGACGAGGCGTTGGTCTTTACGTTGTCGAAGGTCAAACCGAGCCTCTTCGAGAGGAGATTTCCGCCCTCCATCATCATACCGAACACACCAATCGAGCCGGTGAGGGTCATACGGTTGCAGACAATTGCATCGGCAGGGGCAGAGATGTAGTAGCCACCGCTCGCTGCGTAGTCGCCCATCGACACTACGACAGGCTTTTGAGCCTTCAACAACTCAACCTCACGCCATATAATGTCGCTTGCCAAGGCACTTCCACCCGGCGAATTTACACGCAAAACAACAGCCTTGATGCTCTCGTCCTTGCGGGCTTTGGCTATTGTTGCAGCGAGCGTATTGCCGTAGATGCTGCCATCGGGAATCTCCGACTCGCCATCGACAATATCACCCTCGGCGTATATGATACCCACCTTTGGCTGTGCCGTTGGGAGTGGGGCAGAGATTGTCGAGGTGTAGTCACCCAACGAGATATAGTCGTAGTCGCCCAGCAGGTTACGCTCTATGCCCAACTCGGTCCACACATCCTCGACCTGGTCTTTGTAGATGATGCCATCGACCAACTTCGCTTTGAGAGCATCTTCGGGCAACATCAATGGCTGCACATCGGCCAAGCGGTTGAGTTCCGCCTTGTCGATACCACGTGCCGCAGCGACATCCGAGATGATAACATCCCACGTCGAGTCGATATACTGCTGCATCTGACGACGGTTTGCGTCGGACATCTTCGTGAGGAAGAATGGCTCTACGGCACTCTTGTACTTGCATACCGTAGGGCGATATATCTCGACGTTGATACCCAACTTGTCGAGAGCACCCTTGTAGAAGGTCACCGTAGCACCCAAACCCATCCACGTCATACCACCCTCGGGCTGAATGTAGATGCGGTCGGCTACCGATGCGAGGTAGTAGCCACCCTGTGTGTAGTCGTCGTTGAATGCCACAATCGCCTTGCCGCACTTCTTGAACTCGACCAACGCCGCACGCAACTCCTCCATTGCGGCATTGCCAACCACGCCACCCTCGGCATAGTTGATGTAGATGGCCTTGATGCGGTCATCGGTTGCAGCCATCTCTATGGCACGCAGGGTCTGCAAGAGCGAGAATGTGCGTGTCGAGGTCATTGTCGTATAGTCAAATCCGCTCAACGGATTTATGTTTGGCGAATCGGTGATGTTGTCCGCCAAGTCGATTTTCAGAATAGCACTCTGTGGCACTACCACAGCACCTCCGCCCATCGAGCCCAACGACCCCACGAGCGTGATAATCCAAAATAGTCCGCTCACTACCGAGCCAACTACTACCGCCAATAATGCGGCAAGAAATACCTTTCCAAACTTCATAGTCGTAAATATTTTGTAAAAATTTTGGCAATAATATATGAGTTGACCTAAAATTTTTCTTCGGACCAACCGTGACCAATATCCCAATGATGGTCAATCCTAAAAATAAAGTCATTTGGAAGGTTAAATTCGTCAACTATTAAATCTCTAAGTTTATCTTTGTCAATGCAATTTTGCCCATTAACTTCTCCATTAATCCAAGAACCAACATTTACATAAAAAATACCGCCTTCTAAAAAAATCCTACCCCTCGGAATTAAGGTGTAGTTGTGCTCTTTGTAAAAGATAGAGTTTATATCATTTTTTGCTACTGCTCTATGATGTTGTTTCTGCCAATATGTTTTATGCAACTTTGGATATGTAACTATATTACCTTGGTCATTATATAATTCAACATCTCCTTTTTCAACCCCAAAAAGAGTATTATCTACGTAGTTATACCAGAATATACCAACTTTTGGGTTTTCGTTATTCATAAATTCCTTCATAAGATTTATGACATTACTATGTTCTTGACCTGAAGATTGCACTACATCATTACTATTTTGTGTAAGGTTATTATTCGCAGCAAACACTTTGGTTATTTCTTCAGATATCATCTTTTTTAAATCAGATTCTGTAATATACACTTTTTTCATATCATAATCAATGTTTATTTGTTCATAATTTATAGTTGTGGGCCAACTTCTATATTGTTGCCAAAATTTTTTCTGGTTTTGCGGCGTTTTGCTGCTTTGCAGCAACGGCTTCGCCGAAAAGGGTTTTTAAGGGTGGTTAAAGGTTGTTAAGGGTTTTCTTTTTGCCGTGG